>DATDDZ010000021.1:0-25115 GCA_036523555.1 Gaiellaceae bacterium | reverse complement strand
CGTTTACGCGGGCGAGTTCGGGCTCGTGCGGGAGGAGCAGCTTCAGGCCTACGCGACCGTGCTCGGCGACCAGATCGAGATCGTCGAGGTCGGCGGCGGGCACTACGTCTACTGGGACGCGTACGAGGAGACCGTCCGCGCGCTTGGGCGCTTCCTGGAGGCGTTTTGAGATGAGCCCGATCGCACCGAACCGGTCGTTTCAGACGACACCCCAAGCGGCGCCTCAGAGAATGCGCGCGCCCAGGGCTGAGGCGACGAGCTCGACCGCGAGCTTCCCGGTCTCGTTCTCCCGGTCGAGGATCGGATTCACCTCGACCACGTCGAGCGAGGATGCGAGCCCCGACTCGGCGACGAGCTCGAGCGCGAGGTGCGCCTCCCGGTAGGAGAGGCCGCCCCGTACCGGCGTGCCGACGCCGGGAGCGACGTCCGGATCGAGCGCGTCCATGTCCAGGCTGACATGCACGAAGCCGGGGCCGGCGACATGTTCCAGCGCCTCGCGGACCGCGTGCTCGACTCCGAGCCGGTCGAGGTCACTCATCGTGAAGACCATGGCCTCGAGGTCGCGCAGCAGGGCTCGCTCACCCTCGTCCAGGGACCGGACTCCCACGAGCGCCACCCGGCCCGGCGCGAGCGCCGGCAGTCCCCAGCCGTCGTCGGAGAACCGAGGGCCGGCCAGCCCGAGAGCAGCCGCCAGCACCATCCCGTGGACGTTGCCGCTCGGGCTCGTCTCCGGACTGTTCAGGTCACCGTGAGCATCGATCCAGATCGTCCCGCCGGGCCCGTGCGCCTCGCGCAGGCCCGCGAGCGTGCCGAGAGCGACGGAATGGTCGCCGCCCAGCACGACCGGCACGGACCCGTCGCGCGTCGCGCTCGAGACGAGCTCGGCGATGCGCCGGCAGGTGGCCTTGATCTGGGGGAGGAAGCGGGCGTGCTCGTCGCCGACGCTCGACGCCTCGGCCACGGCCGTCTCGACGTTGCCCAGGTCGGCCAGCTCGAGCCCGAGCTCGGCGATCCGCGAGTCGAGCCCGGCGTAGCGGATCGCCGAGGGCCCCATGTCGACGCCGCGGCGGCCCGCGCCCAGGTCGAGCGCTGCGCCGATGACCGCAATTCGTCGTCCCTTGACGGGTTGAAATGCCACGGCCGACAAGGCTAACTTGGCACCTGATGGAACGGGGCGAGTCGGCAGGGACGATCCGGGTTCTCCTCGCCGACGACGACCAGCCCTTCCTCGAGGCCCTATCCCCCTTGATCGAGCGTCAGCCGGAGCTCGCCGTCGTCGGTGTGGCGCTCGACGGGCTCGCCGCGATCGAGCTCGCGGACGAGCTCGAGCCCGATGCCGTTGTCATCGACCTCCACATGCCGCGGCTCGACGGCGTCTCGGCAGTCGTGAGGCTCCGGCGCGACCACCCGAGCTTGTGCGTCATCGCGCTCACGGGCGACGAGCACGCGGCGCTGCACAGAGCGGTGTCGGAAGCGGGAGCGGATGCCGTCCTCGTGAAGAACGAGTTCCTGGACGTCCTCATCGACAGGCTTGCCGCCGCGAAGGTGCCGGTCGAACCGGGCTAGACTGCCCGCCGAGGCGAGGTAGCTCAGTCGGTAGAGCACACGGCTCAGCCGCCGAAAGTCCGAATCGCTTACGCGGCGGGCTTTCGGCCGAAGGAAACCTTCACACCGGGCTAGACTGCCCGCCGAGGCGAGGTAGCTCAGTCGGTAGAGCACACGGCTGAAAACCGTGGTGTCGCCGGTTCGATTCCGGCCCTCGCCACATCCCGGTCTCGCGGCGCGCGGCCTATGGATCGCAGCGCGCGCCGATCTTCGGCAGTTGCGTCTGCGAGCACGGCGGCAGCACTCCGCCCCCTCGTACGGCCGCCACCGCAACCCGGATCGCCTCGTAGGCCAGACCCGGAGCCTCGCTGAAGACGATGTGCCCGTATTGCGGCGCCTGGGCCACGACGATGTTCGAGGCGCTGCGCCTGAAGGCCGGGATCTCGCCCGGCTGCTGTGTGGTGAGCACGACGACGGGCCGCGACCCGAACGTGAGGGTGCGGAGAAGACCGACATCGGCTCTTCCGTCCCACGGCTCCGGAGAGAGGAGCTCGGATTGGAGCCAGCTCTCGATGTTGCCAGGGGCTTCCGCATCGACGAAGACAAGCCCCACGACGTCGCTGGGATGCCGCGCGCTGAAGGCCGAGATGAGGAGCCCGCCAAGGGAGTTGCCGGCGAGAAGGTAGGGGCCGGGCACGTTTCCGTTCACGAGGACGGTGTGCAGCTCGCGGGCGAAGGTCTCCGAGGTCGGCGGTACGGACTCCGGCCGCGGATCGCTCGCACCGGCGACGGGCGCGGTCGTGCCCGGGCGGTCGTACGTGCAGACCCGGTTCTCGGCGCTCAACGCGTACTGCACCTTCCGATAGCCGAGACGCGTCGCCAACGAACCGGTCTCGATCACAACCGTCGGTAACCCCGTTCCGACACACTCGAGGTGCAGCCGATACCCACCGACATCGACCAGTTGGCCTGCTGGTGCCGGCGGCTCGGGGAGGGTCGGCGGTGTCCCGACAGGCGGGACGGGGATCGGCGACGGAAAACGAGTCAGCCGTCCGGAATGGCAGTGGAAGCGATAGCGATGGTAGGCACGGTCCAGTCGCTTCACGCAGCGTGCGCCCGCCTTGAGGCACACCTTCTTCCCGGCGATCGTTGCCGCAGTCGTACCGGGAGCGCACCGCGTCCCGGACTTCGGCTGCACAGTTCCCGCCCTGGCCCCGACCGCGAGGAGAGCGACCACGAGCACGATCACGATCACGAGGATCCGCCTGCCTCGAATCACTCGCGACGAGCGTAACTCCTCACTCTCGAGGTTTCCAGGTGCCCGCCCGTCCCGGAGACCCCTCCGGGCTTCGCGTCCCGATTCTTCTAAAGGATTCGTTAAGACTGAAGCCGGGTTCTGGGCGGTCTGCTAGGACTGTGCGCCGTGAGGGTCGCCCGCTTCTCCCTGCTGGCCGCGCTGGCCGCTGCCGTCGCCGTCCTAGTGCCCGCGCACGGCCTCTCGAAAGCGGGTGCAGCACGTGTCTGCGCGCCCACCGACTTCGGTGGCCTCGAGGCGGTGTTCGCGCGCAGTAAGACTCAGTCCGCCGTCGCCACCCTGCAGAGGCAGGTTCAGGGCCGCGGCTTCCTGAACACGCAGATCGTCGAGGACTGTCCCGGATTCAAGCTCGTCCTGCGGGGGCTCGAGACCTTCGACATCGGCGTGTCCTTCCAGGCCGAGGCGCGCAAGGAAGGCTTCTTCGTCACGCTCGAGTGCGTCAAGGCCGGTCAGATCGGGCGGCTCGAAGCGGTCTTCGGGCATGGGATCGACAGGAATGCCGCCAACGCGATCGTGTCGCGCGCGGCTGCGGCCGGCTTCCCCGGGCTGAAGCTCCGCAACGACCCGTGCGGAGGCTTCGAGGTGTACGTCGCCGGCTTCAAGACTCCCGCCGAGGCGCAGACCTTCAAGGACAACGCGAAGGCACGCGGCTTCGACGTCGCGATCGAGACAAACTAGCCGGCCTCGAGACAGAAAGAAGGTCGTCCGCGCCGGTGATACCGCGCACGAACGACCTATCGAAGGGAAGCTTAAGCGCGATCGCCCTTGCGGGCAAGCAACGCCGTTCCCTGCCCTCCCGCGAAGTCCGCAAACTCCGTGAAACCCCGTGAGCCGAGCTCCGCTCGCAGGCGCTCGGACGGCACGTAGATCGGCGTCTCAGCTCCGACGGAGAAAGAGAAGAGCGCCTGGCCTCCCGGCGCCAGCACCCGCGACAGCTCGTCGAAGAACGGGATCATGTTTGCGAGCGTGACGAGGTCGAAGCTCGCGTCCCCGAACGGTAGCGCCGACGCGTCGGCGTGCTCGAAGCGAACACGCCCCGCGAGCCCGGCGGGAGTCTTCTTGCGCGCCTCTGCGAGCATCCTGTCGGCCATGTCGGCGCCGACCACCTCGACGTCGGGAAAGCGCTGCGCGATCGCGAGCGCGCCCACTCCGGTACCGGTGCCGAGATCGAGTGCCCGCTTCGGGGGAGGGTCGACGGCAGCCAGGGCGGTTTCGTAGGCGAGGAAGCTCGCCGGCGTCCGCATCGTGTCCCACACCGGTGCGAGCGAGTCGAACTGTCGCCGGATCACGGGCCGGAACAGCCGCCAGAGAAAGGGTCTCCGAACCGCTGCGTTCGTGGCGACCCGCGAGAGCTTCCTGCCGAGGCTATTCGCGAACGACGGGCTCACACCGTGTCCAGATGAATGCGCAGGTCCTGGCCGTCCACGATCGCGAACATCGCCGCCGCGCTGCCCCCGCTGATCGCGATCGAGAGATTCCTGTACGCATCCTCATAGAGGATGATGTCGCCCGGCCTGGCGTCGGCGAAGGTGCGCGCGACGACGGCGTAGTAGCGCTCCGACCCGACCTGCAGCTCGATGCGGGTGCCGGGCACGACACCCGCCTGCTCGAGATGCGATCGGTCGAGGTTCAACTGCACGTTGCCGAAGCGGTCGACGGAGACCACGGTGCAGCGAATTCGCGACGATCCGATCTCGGGCTCGGGTAGATCGATCCGGGCGAGCGCGTCGGGATCGAGCGGCGGGCCGAGCTCCGCCAAAGGGAGCCCGAGCGCGAGATGGGCGGCAGCGGGCGAGAACAGGTCGCGGCCGTGGAACGTGCGGGAGACCGACTCCAGCGCGTACTCGGGGTTCGTGAGCTCGTGTGCCGCCTCGATTCCGCCGAGCTTTTCCACAGCCGGAATGAGCAAGCCGTTGTCCGGCCCGACATGGATCCGCCCCTGCCCGTCGCGGATGGCCAGCGCCCGGCGCGACCCGCCGACCCCGGGGTCGACGACTGCCAGATGCACGCCCTCCGGCATGAACGGGAGCGTGTTCGCGAGCGTCAGCGCCCCCTGCAACACGGCCTGCGGCGCGATGCCGTGCGTGATGTCGAGGATCTCGACATCCGGCGCGATGCGCTTCATGACACCGTGACAGGTGCCGACGAAGTCGTCCTGGAGCCCGAAGTCCGTCAGGAACGTGATGAAGCGCGCCACGCCGCGGCGGAGTCTACGAGGCTCTGCACGTCTCGCGTGGCGGCTTCGGCGACGACCGGCAGGCCTGCGGCGCGCGCCGCGGCGGTGGTCTGCGGGCCGATGGTGATCGCCGGGACCTCCACGCCGAGCCCCGCCCAGGCGCGAGCCGCCGAGGGGGAGGCGAGTAGGACGAGCTCTCCGTCGGGCGGCTCCCCGGAGGCCAGCTCGACCGTCCGGTAGACGGCGCGGAAGTCGGCCGGCAGCTCCTCCACCAGGAGGCGCCGGGCATCTTCAGCCCCGACGAAGAGCGCCCGGCCGACCGGGCGCGGAAGCTCCGCGACGAGGCCCTCCTGGGACGCGTCCGAGGGCACGAAGTCGACCGGCAGGCCAAGCTCACGTAGCGAGGTGGCCGTACCGGGCCCGATCGCAGCGACCCGTGGAAGAGCACCGTGCCGCCGGCGGGCGAGCTCCTCCGCCCCGTTCGCGCTCGTCACGATCACCCAGTCATAGCCGGTGAGGTCGACCGGCCCGTCGTCGATCGGCTCGATCTCGAGCAGCGGGAAGAGAACCGGCTCGAAACCCCGGGACCGGAGCGCGTCGGCAAGCGCGCCGGCCTGGGCTCGCGGGCGCGTGACGATGACGCGCACTACGACGAGACGAGCTGCAGCAACTCGTTCGCGACCGCCTGCGGATCGTCACCGCTGCGCCGCTCGATCCAGCCGCCCTCCTCTGCTGCGATGAGCGCCGTCAGCCGCGTCCCATCGTGGTGCGCGGCAACGGGGGCGAGACAGCCGCCGCCGATCCGCGCGACGCAGGAGCGCTCCGCCTCGACCCGCCGCCGCGTCTCGGAGTGGTCGGCCGCGCTCACGAGCTGCTCCTCGCCCGAACGCACCTGGAGGGCGAGCGCGCCCTGACCGGCTTCCGGGAGAAGCTCGTCCGGGTCGAAGCGGCGGCCGATCTCCTTCTCCAGGCCGAGCCGGTCGAGGCCGCAGGCGGCGAGCACCACCGCGTCGAGGCCGCGTTCGCGCCGCTTCCTCAGGCGAGTTTCGATGTTCCCGCGCAACGGCTCGATCGAGAGCGAGGGCTCGAGCGCCAGGAGCTGGGCGCGCCGGCGGACCGAGGCGGTGCCGATCCGCATTCCTGCGCGAAGCTCGCCGGCGCCACAGAGTGCGTCCCGGGAGTCTTCGCGTTCGAGATACGCGCCGACGCGCAATCCATCCGTGTCCGTCGAGGTCATGTCCTTGGCGGAGTGAACCGCGACGTCGATGCGGCGGTCGAGCAGCGCCTCCTCAAGTTCCTTGACGAACACGCCGCGGGCGCCGATCTCGCCGAACGGCCGCGTGCGGTCACGATCTCCGGCCGTCGTGATGGGAACGAGCGCGATCTCGACGCCGGGCGCGCGCAGCCGCGCCGCGGCGAGCTCGGCCTGCGTGAGCGCGAGCCTACTGCCGCGGGAACCGACGCGGATCAGCACGGCACCAGCTTCGTCTCGCTCTCGCATGGGCGCCGCAGCCCTTGCGACGGCGGATGCGAACGAACGCCGTCGGAGCTTGCACGGGAAGCGGTCGCCCGATCAGGCTCGCCGACTTCAGCGCTCGTCCTCGAGACCGAAGAGGTGACGCACCGCGTCAGCATAGAGGACCCCATCGGCTGCCGCGGCTGCCTCCTTCATGCGAACGGTGGGCAGATGCAGGAGCTTGTTGAGGACCGCCGCGGTCACCGAGTCGGCAGCCCGGCGCTCGGAGTCGCTGAGCTTGGCGCGCTGAAGCTCGGCCGCGCGGATCTCCTCGGCGCGCGCGCGGAGCGAGGCGATCGCAGGGACGACGTCGAGCGACGCCTGCCACTCGCGGAACCGGTCCGCCTCCGCAGCGACGATCGCCTCGGCCTGCTCGGCTTCGCGGCGGCGGCCTGCAAGCGTCTCGGCGACAACCGCCTCCAGGTCGTCGATGTCGTAGAGATAGCAGCCGTCGAGGTCGTTGATCGCCGGCTCCAGATCACGCGGGACAGCGAGATCGATGAGGAAGAGCGAGCGTCCCTTGCGCGCGGGCAGGCCACGCGCGACCTGGTCTCGCGTCAGGATCCATCCCGGCGCGCTCGTCGACGTCAGCACGACGTCGGCGCGCTCGAGCTCGCCGTCGATGCGATCGAGCGGGAGCGCCTCGGCGCCGAACTTCTCCGCGAGCCCGGCAGCCCGGTCGACCGTGCGGTTGGCGACGAACGAGATCGTCGCTCCGCGGGAAGCAAGGCTCCGAACGGCCAGCTCGCCGATCTTCCCGGCGCCGATGACGAGCACCGAGCGGCCGCGCAGGTCGCCGAACACCTGCTCGGCGAGCGCGGCAGCAGCTGATGCAATCGACGCGGGGCTCTCGCCGATCGCGGTCTGCGCGCGCACCTTCTTGCCAGCGTGGAGGGCCTGTCGGAAGAGCCGGTCCAGAATCGGACCGGCAACGCCGGCGTCGTGTGCGCTCCGGACCTGCCCGAGGATCTCGCCCTCTCCGGGGACCATCGAGTCCAGACCGGCCGCGACGCGAAAGAGGTGGAGCGCGGCAGCTTCGTCTCGCAGGCGGTAGAGCGCGGGGCCGAGCTCGGTCTCGAGGGCGAGCAGCGCAGCCTCGGCGCGCTGCTCGGCATCCTCCCCCGACTCGTCGGCGAGATACAGCTCCGTACGGTTGCACGTCGAGAGGCAGACGGCCTCGCCCTCCGGGCCTGCGAGCCGGGAGGCGAGCTCGGCCGCGCGGGGAAGGTCGAGGGCCGCGCGCTCGCGCAGGTCGACGGGCGCCTGGTGATGGGAGATGCCGACGAGGACGACGCTCATGGGGCGCACTCTGGCCCATGAGCGGGGGAAGGGGACAAGGGGGAAACCGGGAGGTTTCCCCTCTCGCTCTCCTCGGCACGCGCGGCGATCTCAGCGGCGCGCGGGCTGAGGCGATGCCGGAAGAAGGAGTTGCTCAGGGGAAACATCGTTTCCCCTGAGAGAGCGAGCCGAAAGCGAGCGACGCTCATGAGGTGAAGTGGGTGATGGGGAGGGCGAGCCTGGCCACGACGACGAGCGCGAAGCCTGCGAGGACGAGATAGGCGCCACGCCGGCCGCGCCAGCCCGCGAGATAGCGCAGCCCGAGGTAGGTCCCATACACGGCCCACGTGAGCACCGTCACCGCCATCAGCGCGTCGAACCCCCCACCGTCGCTACGCAGGCGCACGATCCCGACGGCGATCCCCAGAGTCAGAGCCGGCACCGCGACCGCGATCGTCCTGCCCGTCAGCTCGTCTAGGCGGCTGAGCGCCGGCGCGCGCACGCGGAGGATCGATGCCTCGTGGCGCTTCAGCCGCTGCTCCTGCCAGAGATACAGGGCCGACAGCGACGCGGCGAGCATGAAACCGGCGAACGCGGTCAGGACGAGCCCGACGTGCAGCACGAGGAAGAGATTCGAGTACCGGCTGTGCGCACCCACGCCGGTCCCGCCGCCCGCGCGGGCCAGGGCGAACAGGATCACCGCAGGAGGGAGGACCGCCAGCCCGAGCAACCGATACCGGGGCCGGCAGCCCCAGATCAGATAGGCCGCGACCACGAGCCAGACGAAGAGGTTGAGCGACGTTGCCCACGTCGACCACGGAAACCCGTCCGAGCGGGCGGCCTGAACCGCGAGCAGCGCGGTCTGGACGAGCCAGCCGACGCGGACGCCCCAGATCGCGAGCCGCCCTGCCAGCCCGGGACGGCGCGCATCGCCGAGATAGGCGACCGCCGCCTCGCCGTAGGCGATCAAAGCCGGCCAGAACAAGAGCTCAGCCAACCGCGACCGCCTCTCGCTCCGGTTCGTCCTCCCTGCGTGCGTGTGCGAGCTCACTGAGCTCGGCGACCTCGCGCTCGAGCCGGTCGAGCTTCGCGGCGATGATCAGGACGTAAGCGAGGACGACGACGAAGACAACGAGATACGCGGCCGCGACGTACTTCTCCGCGCTGGTCACGTCAGCAGCTCCCTCAGCTCGCGCAGGCGCAGATCGATTCTCTTTCCCGCCAGCTCGACTCGATACAGACATGCGGCCAGCGCAAGCAAGGACGCCCACGAGATGCAGAACGTGAAGAACATCAGGCCCGACATCTGCGGCCCGTGCGAGGTGAACACGGTCGGGTGGATGAAGTCGTTCGCAAGTCGAATCGCGAGAAAGCTGACCGGGATCAGGGCGACGCCGAAGATCGCGTAGACGGCATTGCTGTTCGCCCGTCGCGGCCCCGGCTCGATCGAGAAGCGCAGCATGAAGTAGGCGGCGTAGAAGAGGAAGAGGACCAGGAAGAGGACGAGCTGGTTCGAGCTCCACGCCCACCAGACGCCCCAAGAGATCTTGGCCCAGATCGATCCGGTCACGAGCGTGAGCGCGCCGAAGATCACGCCCTGGTGGATCGCGACGTAACTCTCGAGATCGGCGTCTGGATCCCGGCGCCACAGGTGGAGCAGTGCCTTCCACGCACCCCAGCCGAACATCGCGTACGCGGTCAGGGCGATGGGCACGTGGAAGTAGAAGATCTTCTGCGAGAGACCCTGGTCGACGTCCTCGGGAGCGACGTACGCGATCAGCGCGATCGCCGTCGCGACGAGGACGAGGGCGACGGCGGCGAGGCCTGGAAGGGGGAGACGGATCCACACGGGACTGCGAAGCAATTCTCGCAGAACTCCCACCTGAGACCCCTCGGACCGGGCCGCTACTCGGTGACGACGTACTCGAACGATGCCCAGCAGACGAGCGCGAAGATCGTGTCGTAGACCGCCAGGAAGCCGAGGTAACGCGGGGAGTGGTCGGCCACACTCGCGCCGACGCCGCCGATCACGATCGGGATCGCCAGAGGGAGGAAGAGGAGCGGCAGCAGCAGCTCGCGTGCCCGACTGGCCGCCGCGACGGCCGCGAGCAGCGTCCCGACGGCCGCGATCCCGAGATCCGCGAGGGCGACCCCGGCGACGAGCGACCCGTCCACGTCCCCGAAGAAGAGGGCGAAGGCCGGCAGCGCCACCACCTCCGCGAGGCCGAGGAAGACGAGGATCGAGAGAGCCTTCCAGAGCCAGATCGCGCTGCGGTCACTCGGGGCGAGGATGAGCCCGTCGATCACGCCCTGGTCCCGCTCGGCGGCGAACGACCGCGAGAGGCCGAGGAGCGCCGTGAAGACGAGAGCGACCCAGAGGAGCCCGGTGGCCGCGAGCTCCGACGAGTCGCCGGGCAGCACGAAGTGGAAGACGACCAGGGTGGAGAAGACGAACAGGAGCATTGCCGGCAGCGTGTCGCGCGCGCGCAGCTCGAGCAGAAGATCCTTGCGAGCAAGCGTGCCGACGTCCGCGAGGTACGTCATCCCAGCGCCAGTCGAAGCGAGGCGAGCGGCTCGACTCGCTCGGGATCGTGCGTCGCCACGACGAACGCCGCCCTCTCGCGCCGCTCGGCGAGCTCACGGTCGAGCAGCGCTGCGCCGTCGTCGTCGAGGCCGCTGTAAGGCTCGTCGAGGACGAGCAGGTCGGGATCGTGCAGGAGCGTCCGGCAGAGCGCGAGGCGCTGCATCATGCCGCGGGAGTAGGAACCGGCGCGCTCGTGCCGGGCGTCCCAGAGCTCGAAGCGCTCGAGCAGCATCCCGATCCGCTCCCGGCGCTCGCGCACGCGGTAGAGGCGCCCGTAGAGCTCGAGGTTCTCGAGGGCGGTGAGCTCCCGGTACACCAGCGGCTCGTGTCCGAGAAAGCCGATCCGTCCGCGCGTCACCGCGACGTCGAGCTCCCCGGCCGTCGGTGCGGCCAGGCCGGCGCAGAGGCGGAGGAGGGTCGTCTTCCCGGAGCCGTTGGGGCCGGTCACGAGCAGGAAGCCCGGGCTGGTGAGCTCGAAGCCGACTCCGCGCAGGACCCGCTTGGCGCCGTAGCGCTTCTCCAGTCGGCGGGCCCGGATCACAGCGCCACTGTAGTCGCGGGCGCCGCGGGCGGCCTCGGCCCTAGACCAGGACTTCGACGAGCACGAACAGGAAGAGCGCGATGCTGATCGCGCCGTTGACCGTGAAGAACGCGGCGTCCAGACGCCGGAGATCACCGGGCCGCACCAGTGAGTGCTCGTATCCGAGGAGAGCCGCGACGATGCCGACTCCGAGCCAGTAGGGCCACCCGAGCCGCAACCCGATGCCGGCTGCGGCGAGCAGCGCCACGGTCGCGACGTGGAGCGCCCGCGCCCACCAGAAAGCGCCGGCGACGCCGAACCGGACAGCCACCGAATGCAGCCCCTGCGCGACGTCGACGTCGCGGTCGAAGAGCGCGTAGAAGAAGTCGAAGCCTGCGATCCACAGCGCGACAGCGCCGCCCAGCGCCCAGGCCTCCCATGGAAGCCGGCCGGTGATCGCGACCCACGCGCCCACGGGCGCGAGGCCGTCGACAGCACCGAGCCACAGATGGCTGAGCCACGTGAAGCGCTTGAGATACGGGTAGACGACGAAACCGGCGAGCGGGATGGGCCAGAGCCACCGCACGAGCGGGTCGAGCTGGAAGCAGGCGAGCAGGTAGACGGCGAGCGCGAGCGCGCAAAAAGCGGCCACCTGAGCGCGCGTCAACAGGCCGGACGGAAGCTCGCGCCCGGCCGTCCGCGGGTTGCGCGCGTCGATCTCCGCATCGATGACCCGGTTGAGCCCCATCGCGAGCGACCGCGCGCCCACCATAGCCACCGTGATCCAGAGGAGGTCGTGCGCGGACGGGACGTCGTGGACGGAGAGGAGCGCTCCGATGTACGCGAACGGAAGAGCGAAGACCGTGTGCTCGATCTTGACGAGCGACGCGAACCGGCCGGGGAGGACGAGCGCCGAGCTCACGTCGCCCGGTGCTCGGACGTCTCGCCGGCGATCAGCTCGAGCGCGTGCCCGAGTGCCGGCCGCAGGAGACGGAAGCCGTCGCGGCAACCGCCGGTCGACCCCGGAAGGTTGACGATGAGCGTTCTCCCTCGAATGCCGGCGACCCCGCGGCCGAGCAGTCCGTGCGGCGTCTTCGCGAGCGCGTCGGCGCGCAGTGCTTCCGCGATCCCTGGCACGTGCCGGTCGAGCACCTCCTCGGTTGCTTCGGGAGTGTTGTCTCGTGGGGCAACGCCGGTTCCCCCGGTCGTCAGGACGAGCTCGGCCCGCTCGCAGAGCTCGCGGATCGCCGCCGAGATCCCGGCGCGGTCGTCCGGCACGACGCGATGCTCGACCTCGTATTCCTCACCCGCCAGCAGCTCGACGAGCAGTGACCCGCTCGCATCATCACGCACTCCCGCCGCGACCCCGTCGGAGACGGTCAGTACTGCCGCTCTCAGGTCGGCTCCTTCGTCTTCTCGACGAGCCGCACATCGGTGACGACGAGCTCCCGATCGACCGCCTTCGTCATGTCGTAGACCGTCAGCGCGGCCACCGACACGGCCGTCAGCGCTTCCATCTCGACGCCCGTCTGGGCCGTCGTCTCCGCGACGGCGGTGATGTCGACGCGCGCCTCGCCGACCTCGAGCGACACCTCGACGTGAGTCAGCGGCAGCGGATGGCACAGCGGGATCAGCTCGCTCGTCCGCTTGGCGGCCATGATGCCGGCGAGCTGGGCCGCTGCGAGCGCGTCGCCCTTCGGGAGCTTTCGTAGGCGCCGCGCGGTCTCGGAGCCCATGACAACGCTCCCGCACGCGACAGCCCTGCGCCGTGAGAGCGGCTTTCCGCCGACGTCCACCATGCGAACGTCGCCCGCCTTGCTGACGTGGCTCAGCTCGCCCATGCGCCTGCCGATCCTAGCTGCGCGACGGAGCGCCCACCCGGTCGAGAGCATCGAGCTGCGTGGCGATCCAGGCGTTCAGATCGTGCTCGAGCACCTGCGACCGGATCGCGTCGAGCCGCGCCCGGCGCTCCCCCAAGGGCATCTCCACGGCCTCCTCGAGCGCGTCGGCCTGCGCCTCGACGTCGAACGGGTTCACGGAAAGCACCCATTCGCCGAGCTCGGCGTGCGCGCCGGCGTTTTCCGACAGGACAACGACACCGTCGCGCTGGTTCACGAGCGGCGCCTCCTTGGCGACCAGGTTCATCCCGTCGAAGATCGCGTTGACGAGCAGTACATCGAACTGCTTGAAGGCCGCCACCGATCTGGGGAAATCGTCCTCGATCTCGAGCTCGATCGGTGTCCAGCCCATCGTGGCCAGTCGCCCGTTGACGCGGCGCGCCTCACGCTCGATCGACGCGAGATACTCCGCGTACTCGGCGATGTCCTGCCGTGAGGGGTCGAGCAGCGCGAGCATGGTGACGCGTCCGTGCATCTCCGGATGCCGGTCGAGGTAGAGCTCGAACGCCTGGAAACCGCGCACGATGTTCTTCGACGGGTCGGTCCGGTCGACGCGGACGACGAGCTTCTCGGGCCGGTCGGCGACGATCTCGCGCTCGGCCTCGAGCACGGCGTCGCTCTGCGCGAGCTCCTCGAACTCGGCAGCGTCAACGGAGATCGGTGCGGTCACCGTCTTCGCGGTCACGTCCTCACCGAGAATCTCCCGGACGCAGTAGACGAAGTTCCGGCGCCAGCGCTCGGTGTGGAAGCCGACGACGTCGTTGGCGATCAGGCCGTCGTGCACGGCAGAGCGCATGCGCCTCGGCAGTACCCGCCACGCGTCCGGCTGGGGCCACGGGATGTGCACGAAATGCATCAACTTCGCGTCGGGCTTCCGCGCGCGCACCATGCGCGGGGCCAGGTAGAGCTGGTAGTCGTGGAAGAACACGGCGGCATCGGGGGCCTGCTCGAGCTCCGCGAGGACCGCTGCCGCGAATCCCTCGTTCACGACCGTGTACCCCTGGTCCCAGGCGACGTGAAAGGCGCGATCGACTCTCGGTGTGTTCGCAAGCGCCCAGAGCGAATGCTGGAGAAACCAGAGCGCCGGGTTCGCGACGACGTTGTAGTACCAGTCGTAGGCCTGCTCGTCATGGGCGATCAGATGCAGACGGTAGAGGGAGCCGTCGCGAGCCGTTTCGTCGATCGTACGGCCCGCGAGCGCGCGATCTTCGGGCGTGATCGCGCTCGCGATCCACGTGACGTCGTGGTAGGCGACGAGGCTCCGCAGAGCGGTCACGAGACCGCCGCCACCTCGCCTCGCCGTGCGGTTCCCCTGCGCATCGAGCCCGTACGAGACCGGGCCGCGGTTCGAGACGACGATCAGCCTGCGGCGCACGAGCGGCGCAGCCTAGGCGGCCGCGACGACCGCCAGCTCCGCGCCTGCCGTCTCGTTGCCGAGCAGACGGTTGAAGAGCACAAGCCAGTCGCGCAGGAGCCTCGGCGTCAGGAAGTTGCGGCGGACGTACTCCTTGCCCTTGAGCGCACGCTGTCGCGCGGCTGCCGGGTCAGAGAGGATCTCGATGCATGCCCGGGCGCAGTCCGTCGCGGAGTCGACGAGCCACCCGGTCTCGCCGTCCTGGATCTGCGCAACGATCCCGCCGACGCGTCCGGCGACCGTCGGGCGGGTCTTCCAGAGCGCCTCCGTCACGGTCAGCCCGAAGCCCTCACGGATCGACTTCTGCAGGACTGCCGCAGAGTGGACCTGGAAGGCATTGACCTCCACCGAGCCGACGTTGTTCAGGTTCGAGAGGATGTAGATGTCGGGATCGCCGGCCGCATACGCGACGGTCTGGTTGTAGAAGTCCCAACCCTCGGGATCGTCGTGAGCCATCGAACCGACGAGCGCGAGCTGCATGCCGGGGAACTGCTCCTTCACGAGACGGTACGCGTCGATCACGCCGAGCGGGTCCTTCCACGGGTCGAACCGCGACACCTGGGTTAGCAGCGGCCGCTCCACGTCGATGCCGAACTGGTCGACGATGTAGGCGGCGTCCTCCCCGGAGAGAGCCATGTTCTTCGGCGCGAGGGGGTCGATCGCAGGCGGCCAGATGTAACACGGAGGCAGCCCATCCGCGCTCGGCACGTACTCGCGCATGTGGAAAATCGCCGCGTCGTAACCGCGGATCGACGGAAGCAGCGCATCGAAGACCTCGTGATTCGGCGTGGAGAAGTCGATGTGACCTCGCCAGATCCAGTGCGCGCGGGACCGAGGGTAGAAGTCGACCATCCCGACGGGCTGCGGATCGTGAACGACGACGAAGTCGTAGTCGTCCTCGAAGGCTTCGGCGTTCAGCGCCTGGTACCGCCGGAAGATCTCGAGCTGCTCCGCGGTGAGGCCCTGCGGATTGCCCTGCAACGCGTTGTGGATCGTCTTCGTGACGTCGTAGAACTCCTCGGCGCCCTTGATGATGCGCCACTCGACCTCGAGGCCCGCGTCCTGCATCAGCGGGATGAGCGTGTAGTTGATCTCGGCGACGCCGCCACCGAACGCGGTGGCTGAAAGGTGGGCGACCCGCTTGCCGGCGAGCGGCTCGGCGAGCCTGCGGATCTCGTCCATCAGCCCTCGCGTGGCAATCGTGGCGTAGTCGGCGAGTGACTTGTGGCCGGCGTTGACGAGTTGAAGCATGTCTGGGCTCGTTGCGTCGAAGGGCGCGCAGCATACAGCCCGAGGGGGCTCTTACTCCAGGGATTTCTCGAAGCGGAGCCGCGATCCTCTGCCGCTCGGGTGAGCGCCGATCTCGACGTGGTCCGCGATCGCGCGGATGATCGCGAGCCCGAGGCCGCCCTCGTTCAACTCGGCGGGAGCTCCCGCCTCCGTGTTTTGGTCGAAGCCGCTGCCCTCGTCCTCCACCTCGATCACCAGACGGTCCGGCAGGAGGTGGTAGCGGATCCCGACGACCCCACCACCGCCGTCCGCGTAGGCGTGGCGCACGGAGTTCGAGGCCGCCTCGGTCAGGGCGAGCTTGAGATCGGCCACGACCTCCTCCGGGAGCGGGCGCGCCCGCACGAGGCCGGCCAGGGTGAGCCGGCAGAGGGCGACGTACTCCGCGCGGGCCGGAATGGTGAGCTCCACCGTGTGGCCTTCGCCGTTCGTGCCCGTCGTCACCTTCGCTTCGCCCATTCGGAAGGGTTTACCCAGAGAACCGAAGGCGAAACTGGCGAAACCGGCACGATGAGACCCTAATCGGTCGGCAGCTCTCGCTCGCCGAGCGTGACGGGGACGTTCAGGCGGCGGCCGTTCCGGACGATCGTGAAGACGGTGACCCCGTTCGGCTCAAGGGAGAACGAGACGATCCGCACAAGGTCGTCCGCACGCCGAATCGCGTGGCCGTCGACTGCGACGACGACGTCCCCACCTGCGACCAGGCCGTTGATGCCGAGCACGTCGACCTGGCGCGTTCCGGCCCTGAGCCCCGCCCGGCTCGCGGGGCTCGACGAGTTCACAGCGACGATCAGAGCCCCGTGTTCGACCTTCGAGCCGAGGGCCCGTGCGAGCGTCGGCGTCATGTCCTCGGTGCTGACGCCGACGTACGCATACGACACCTTGCCCCTGGCGATCAGCTGCGCGACCGATCGCTTCGCCGCGTCGATCGGAATCGCGAAAGCGATGCCGCTGTCGTTGCCGGTCCCGTTCGCGCTCCGTATCTGCGCGTTGATCCCGATCACGCGACCGTGGGCGTCGAAGAGCGGGCCGCCAGAGTTGCCGTGCGTGATCGGCGCATCGGTCTGAATCGCGTCGACCACCTTGTACCTGGCCACCGTCAAGGCGTCGATCGAGCGATGGACGGCGGAGACGACCCCGACCGCGAGCGAGTTCTCGTTGCCGAGCGGGCTCCCGATCGCGGCGACGGGCTCGCCGACGACGACGCCGGCCGACTCGCCGAGAGGCACCGGAAAGAGGTCATGGCCTGCTGGATCGACGCGAACGAGGCCGACGTCGTCGTAGAGGTCCCAGCCAACCACCTTCGCCTCGACCCGGCCGCCGTCCGAGAACTCGACATAGAGGTGTGCTGCCGCGTGCACGTTTCTCGTCTCCCCCGCATTCGTGATCACGTGCGAGTTCGTCAGCACGTAGCCGGAACCGGAGATGACGAAACCCGAGCCCTGTGAGATCTGGGTGCTCGCGGACGCCGGATCGCCGAAATAGGCGAAGATCGTCACGACGCCCGGGGAGCGGCTGGCGAAGATGCGGCTCGGCTCGAAACCCTTTCCCTCGAGCGGGGCGACGGTCGACTTTGCGGCAGCGGGCAGAGCGGTGGGCCTGACGGTGCCGGCCTGAACGACGACGGTCTTCGTCCTCTGGCCGAGCCAACCCGCACTCTTGCCGATACCCAGAGCGGCACCTCCGCCGACGACGGCGGCTGCAACCGCCACGGCGGCGAGGGGCCCGGCTCGCATCGGCGTCACTGTAGCGACGGCTCTTTCAGCGACCTGTTTTCACGTGAAACGGCGAAGTCGGCGGCCGCCGCCGGCAGCACGAGCGCGAAGATCGTCCGTCCAGGCATCCCACTGAGCTCGATCGCCCCGCCCATCAGCTCCGCGAGCTCGCGGGCGATCGCGAGGCCGAGGCCGCTCCCCGAAGCGACCGAGCCCTCGACCCGGTAGAACCGGTCGAAGACCTGCTCGGCCTGCTCGACCGGGATGCCCGGGCCCTCGTCCTCGACGGTCAGCAGGACGGAGTCGTCCCGCCGCGCCGTGCGGAGGCGAACGGCAGTCCCCGCCGGGGTGTGCACGAGAGCGTTCTCCACGAGGATCCGGCCGATCTGGAGCGCCCTCTCCTCGTCCGCCAGGGCCGTGGCGGTCTCCGAGCCCTCGACTTCCAGGATATGCTCGCCGGCCCGGGCGACCGCGCGGAACTCCGCGGCGAGGGTCTCGGCCACCTCGACCAGGTCGACCGGCTCGCGCTCGACGTGCATACGCCCGGCATCCAGCCTCGACAGGTCGAGCAACTCGGTGGCGAGCTTCGTCAGACGCTCGATCTGCTCTCGCATCGTCGCCAGGAACTCGATCCGGGTGTTCGCGTCGAGGTCCTCCTCGGACATCAGCTCGAGGAAGCCGCCGAGCGAAAACAGCGGCGTGCGAAGCTCGTGGGACGCATTCGCGATGAACTCACGCCTGGCGTGCTCGAGCCGGGCGAGCCGTTGGCGCATCCGCTCGAACGTCGCGGCCAGGTCCCCGAGCTCGTCCCGCCCGGCATCGGTCACCGGCTCGCCGAAGTCGCCGCCGGCGATCCGGTCCGCCGCGCGCTCGAGCCGCCGAATCCGGCGCGCGAACAATGCTGCCGCGAGGTAACCGACGAGCAGCGAAGCGGCGAGAGCGATGAGGCCCGCGATCACGAGGCGCCGGCGGACGAGAGCGATGCTGCGCAACGAATCGTGCAGCGATGCTCGAAGGAGAACCACGCCTTCCGCGACAGGGACCGCCGACTCCGCGTAGCGCTGGCCGTGCCAGGAGACGGTTCCGCTCGCGGGCGCCCCGTCACGATACGCGGCGAGGGCGATGCGGTCGTTCTGCACGTCGGCGGTCGAGATGGAGTTCGAATCGGCGTAGACGGTGAGGGTCAGCGGCGCCGCCGTCAGGACGTTGAACCAGACCACCCGGGCATTCGAGCTCGACGCGGCGGCCTGAAGCGTGTCGACGAGGGTGAAGGTGCTGCTCGCCACGACCTGCTGCGCAACGGTGGGCACTTCCTCCCGCAGTTGTCCGAGCTTCGACTTGATCAGGTTGTTCTCGAGGGATGGAACGACGATCAGGTCGACCAGGAGGAGCGCGAAAGCGACGACGACTGCAAGGCCGAGACCGAGCCGCGCACCGACGCTCCGGAGGGGATTCACCTGTCCCGGAAGCGGTACCCGACGCCGCGCACGGTGAGGATGTACTCGGGCTCGGCGGGATCCTCCTCGAGCTTCTCGCGCAGGTGGCGAACGTGAACGTCGATCGTGCGCGGCTCCCGGTAGTCGGCGCTCCCCCAGAGGGCCTCGAGCAGCATCCGCCGGCTGTAGACGCGGCCTGGATGTGAGGCCAGCGTCCGCAAGAGCTCGAACTCGACGTACGTGAGCTGAACCTGCCCTCCGCGAGCCTCGACCGCGCGCCGGGCGAGGTCGATCTCGAGGCCGCCGGCGGAGATGACGTCGCCGACCTCCGCCTGGCGCGGAACCGCCGCACGCCGGAGGAGCGCGCGCACACGACTGCGGAACTCGCGAATCGAGAACGGCTTCGTGATGTAGTCGTCCGCCCCGAGCTCGAGGCCGAGCACCTTGTCCAGCTCGTCGTCGCGCGCGGTCAGCATGATGATCGGGACCTGGCTCTCCGCGCGGAGGCGCTTACAGACCTCGAGCCCGTCGAGCTTGGGGAGCATGACGTCGAGCACGACGAGGTCGACGCTCTCGGAGGCGAAGCGCTCGAGCGCTTCCTGCCCGTCGCGAGCCTGCAGCACCCTGAAGCCCTCACGTTCGAGTGGATACGCGAGAAGCTTCTGGACGGAGTCCTCGTCGTCGACGAGGAGGATGGTCGAGGAGTCGGACATGTCGGCTCGGCTGTCGGCTGCCTGCCGTTGGGGCGCTCGCCGGCTCCGGGGAGGGTCTGCGGGCCTTGCCCACATGCCCGCTGAGTTGCCGGGTGGTACGCGACCTACTATAGCCGTGGATGGCCTCCATTCCGCCCCGAAGCAAGCGGCGTCGGGCGCGGCCCGGCTCGCTCGAGCGCCCGGTCAACGGCCGTCTCTACCGCGGAACCTGGCTGCTCGTCGGACTGCCGCTGCTCGTCGCCGCGTTCAGCGTCGCGCGCCCGGCGGCCCTGCCGCGATCGAGCTTCATCCCGGCCTTCAACGGCGGCGCCGCGAAAGCGCTCGCGTCCGATCTCGTGAACGAGATCCCCGACCGGTCGCCCGGGTCTGCGCGTGCCCCCGCCGCCGTCGACTGGTTCCGCGGACAGCTCGAGCCCTACGGCCTCCCGGTCAGGTCTGAGAGCTTCAGCGCGGAGATCCCCGGTCGCGGCCGCGTCCGCCTCGAGAACCTCGTCGCCGAGGCGGTAGGCCGCTCGCCGGGGACGATCGTCGTCATGGCGCATCGCGACAACGACGGCCGCGGCCCCGGCGCGAACGACAACGCCTCAGGGACCGCCGTGCTGGTACAGCTCGCACGCGCCTATGCCGCCCCGCCCGGCGTGCCGTCAGTTCAGCTCCACCCGAACCACACGATTCTCTTCCTCTCGACCGACGGCGGTTCGGCCGGCGGGCTGGGCGCGGCCTGGTTCGCGGCCCACTCGCCCCTGCGCCACGACGTCGAGGCGGTGGTCAACCTCGACGCAGTGGGCGGAGGAGGGCCGTTGCGCGTCGAGTTCAACGGCGACGTGCCGCGGACGCCGTCGGCCACCCTGATCGAGACGGTCGCGGCACGCGCGGCGGCCCAGACCGGCGTCCGGCCTGCGCGGTCGGGACTGATCCGGCAGCTCGTCGACCTGGGCTTTCCTTACTCCTTCTACGAGCATGCTCCGTTCCTGACGCACGGCATCGGCGCGGTGACGCTCACCACTGCAGGCGACCATCTCCCGAATCCCCTCTTCGATACTCCCCGGCGCCTGCGCACCGATCGCCTCGCCGAGGCAGGAAGGACCGCACAGGACATCGTGGGCTCGCTCGACGACGGCCTCGAGTTCGCGCGAGGCACGTCGAGCTACCTCTACCTCGGCTCGCGCCTGATTCGAGGCTGGGCGGTCGAGCTCGTGCTGATCGCCTGCTTGTTGCCATTTTTGGCAACGGCGATCGACCTGTTCGCCCGCTGCCGCCGCCGGCGCATCCCGCTGGGCCCCGCGCTTCGCAGCTACCGAAGCCGCCTCGCGTTCTGGGCGTGGGTGATCGCGCTCTTCGAGCTCTTCGGCCTCCTCCGGGCCTGGGGCTCGGGCGAGCCTCGCCCGATCTCGCCCCGAAGCACTCTCGCCCACCATGTTCCCGCGAAGGCGCTCGTCGCGCTGATCGTCCTCGCTCTACTCGGCTGGCTCGTGACGCGGGAGCGCCTGCTGCCGCGGCGCGGCGTCGCCGTCGAAGAGATTCTCGCCGGCCACACGGCTGCCCTGCTCTGTCTCGGCGTGCTGGCGCTTCTGCTCGTCGCGACGAACCCCTTCGCCCTCGTCTTCGTCCTGCCGAGCCTGCATATCTGGCTCTGGCTACCGCAGATCGCGAGGGCCTCTCCGGCCGCACGAGCAGGCGTGCTCATCGCCGGGCTCGCAGGGCCGATGCTTCTGATCGGCTCGTTCGCGGGACGCTTCGGGCTCGGCTGGGACGCACCGTGGTACCTGGCGGAATTGCGCGCCGTCGGCTATGTCCCGCTCATAGTGATGCCGTTTCTCGTCATCTGGCTCGCGGGCGCAGGTCAGCTCGCCGCGCTCGCCGTCGGTCGCTACGCCCCGTACCCCGACGCGGCCGAGTTGCCGCCGCGCGGCCCGCTCAGGCGAGTCATGCGGACGACGTTCCTCGCCGTTCGAAACCGGCGGCGAGCGTCGGCGGGTCGAGACCTCGAGGCGCTCGAGGGCTAGTGCGTCTCGCTGCGACACGCCCACGCGCGCGGCGAGCGCTCCGGCTCGGAGGCACGGTGCTGATCGCGGCCGGTCTGCTGACTCTCGTGTGGGCGTTCGTCGTCTGGAGGTGGCAGGACCCGTTCACCGCCCTCTACACGAAGTGGAAGCAGCACGAGCTCAGATCGCAGTACGACCGGCGCGTCAGTACCTTCGCGCCACTTTCACCCGGCGACTCGCTGGCGGCGACTCGAAGGAACGTCGCGCGGGCGGCCGAGCGCTACCGCGCGAGCTCGCGCCCCGGCCAGGCGATCGGCCGCATCCTGATCCCACGCATGGGACTGCACATGATCTTCGTCAACGGGACCGACCACGACACGCTGACGAAAGGCCCCGGCAGAGACCAGCGGACCTACATGCCCGGCGAGAACAGGCTCGTCTACATCGCCGGGCACCGTACGACGTATCTCGCTCCCTTCTCGCACATCGACGCGCTCCGGCCCGGCGATCGCGTCACCCTGCAGGTCCCGTACGCGACGTTCGTCTACTCGGTGACTGGCCACCGAATCGTGAAGGCGACCGATCTCTCGGTCCTGAAGTCGCCGCGGCACGAGCTGCTCGAGCTGCAGGCGTGCCACCCGAGGTTCTTCGCCACGCATCGCTACATCGCGTACGCGAGGCTCGTGCGCGTCGAGCCGCGCGGCGGCACGCCCTACGCACCGATCTCTGCTCAGGCGAGCGGGAAGTAGCGGACGTGAGATCCCTCGGGAAGCTCACCGTTTCCGCGCGGTGACAGCACGAGCGCGTCGGCGCCTGCCGCCCGGACGATCATGTGCGACTCCTGGCCCGTCACGGGCTCGACGACGACACCGTCGTCCGTGAACCGCGTCCGCGCGCGCAGGAGCTCGTCTCGCCCCGCGTTACGCTTGACCGCGGCCGCGAGACGCGCATCCCGGTAGACCGGGCCGGGCTCCGGCGCACCCTGCAGAGCCAGGACCGCCGGGCGAACGAAGAGCTCGCAGCCGACGAGTGTCGACACGGGGTTGCCGGGGAGCCCGAAGACGAGCGTCGTGCCCAGCACGCCGAAGGCCAGCGGCTTGCCGGGCTTGACCGCGACACCCCAGAACACCTCCTCCACTCCGAGGGAGCGAAGAATCGAGCGCACGAGGTCGTGGGGGCCGACGGACACGCCCCCCGTCGTGACCAGCACGTCGGCTCCGAGACCGCGTTCCAGCGCATCCCGGTGGGCGTCCGGATCGTCCTCGACGGCGGGAAGCACTTCGACCTCGGCGCCTGCGGCCGACAGCGCGGTCGCGAGCAGGACGCCGTTCGCGTCAAAGATCTGTCCGGGGCCCAGGAGCTCGCCGGGAGGGCGCAGCTCGCTGCCGGTGGCGAGCACGGCGACTCGCGGGCGTCGCGAGACCGAGACTCCCGCAGCCCCTGCGGCCGCGAGCGCCGCGACGTGGGCCGCTCCCATGCGGGTCCCCTTCTCGACGACGACCTCGCCCTCGCGGATGTCTCCGCCGCGCGGGCGGATGCTCTTGCCTTCGCCGACTCCGGGAATCTCGACCGTGTTGCCTTCCAGGACGACGTCCTCGATCCTGACGACGGCGTCGGCGCCGGGCGGGACCGCCCCGCCCGTTGCGATGCCCATCGCCTCTCCTGCTCGCAGACCGGCGGTCGCAGGCGCGCCGGCTGCGACGCTTCCGACCACGACCAGGCGGCCGGGGGAGTCCGCCGCGCGCACGGCAAACCCGTCCATTGCCGAGCTCGGGAACGGAGGCAGGTCGACAGTCGAGACAGCGTCCTCTGCCAGAACCCGTCCACCGGCCTCGCCGAGAGCGACCGGCTCAGCGGGGAGAGGCACCACCCGCTCGAGCACGGCCGCCCGTGCCTCCGCGAGAGAGAGCAGCTCCGCCACGGGCCCAGGCTATAACCTCGCGCCGTGATCTCTGTCGTCGTCCCGGTTCACAACGAGGCGCGAAGCGTCGCCCTGCTCTACGACGAGCTCCGCTCCGCGCTCGAGCCCCTCCACACCTCATGGGAGGCGATCTTCGTCGACGACGGATCGACTGACGGAACGTTCGCGGCTCTCACGCGCCTCCACAGCGCCGAGGAGAACGTCCGCGTCGTCCGGCTCCGTCGCAACTTCGGCAAGGCCGCGGCGCTGGTCGCGGGATTCGACCAGGCGAAGGGCGAGACAGTCGTGACCATCGACGGCGACCTCCAGGACGACCCCGCCGAGATCCCACGCCTCCTGGCGAAGCTCGACGAGGGGTTCGACCTGGTCTCCGGCTGGAAGACCGATCGACGCGACCGGTTGTCCCGGCGGATCCTGTCGCGCATCTTCAACCGCGTCACCGGCGCCTTCTCGGGAGTGCGCCTCCACGACATGAACTGCGGCCTGAAGGCGTACCGCGCCGAGGTCGTGCACGGCCTGCGCCTGTACGGTGAGCTGCACCGCTTCATTCCCGTGCTCGCGCACTACCGCGGCTTCAGGATCGCCGAGCTTCCCGTCAATCACCGGTCGCGCGAGCACGGCCGCTCGCGGTACGGGATCGAGCGCTACCTGCGCGGGTTTCTCGACCTGCTGACCGTCTCGTTCATCGGGCGGTACCGGCACCGGCCGCTGCATCTCTTCGGCGGGCTCGGGCTGATCCTCGGATTGTTCGGATCCGCGATCCTGGTCTACCTGACCGTCCTCAAGGCGCTCGGCCATGCAATCGGGCATCGGCCCCTGCTCATGCTCGGAGTGCTGCTCGTCGTCATCGGCCTGCAGTTCTTCTCGCTCGGATTGATCAGCGAGATGATCACGAGCCATCACGAGGAGCGTGCCGGGGAACGCGAGCGGGCCGAGTTGCTCGTGGACGAAGTCCTCTCCTAAGTGTTTCCGGCCGTAAGTACGGTCTTGATTGGCCGGCGAACAAGCGAGCATCGCAAGGACGCAGGGAGCGCTCGTACTGGATCAAGTACGAGCGCGACCGAGGACGACGCGAGGCGACGCTTTGCAGCCGGCCAGGCTGGGCGTACTTGCGGCCGGGAGCACTAGGGTGACTCACGTCCACGGGCGCCGGGGCGCCGCGCCGTGAAGGTTTGCTACTTCGGCACCTACGAGCGAGCGTATCCACGGAACGCACAGGTGATCGCGTGCCTGCGGCGTGCCGGCGTCGACGTCGTCGAAGAGCACGTCCCCGTGTGGGACGACCTGCGTGAGGGGTGGAGCGCCGGCCCGGGTCGGCTGCTCAGGCTCGTCGTCGCCGAGGGGAAGCTCCTCGCCGGGAGCGCCCAGGGTGCCGACGCCCTCGTGGTCGGCTACCCGGGGCACCTCGACCTGACCGCCGCCCGGCGCGCGGCGCGCGGCGCGCCGATCGTCTTCAACCCGCTCGTCTCGCTCGCCGACACGCTCGTCTCGGACCGGCGCCGCTTTCGGCCCGGCTCATTCGCCGCGCGGGCGCTCGAGGCAGTCGACCGTCACGCGTTCCGCGCCGCGGATCTCGTCGTCGCCGACACCGAGGCCCACGCTCGTTTCCTGGCCGACCTCGCCGGACTCGGAGTCGTCGAGGTGTGCTTTGTCGGCGCGGAGGACCGGCTCTTCCGTCCCGGGTGGGAGCCGTCCGAGCCCTTCACGGCTCTGTTCGTCGGCAAGTTGATCCCCCTGCAGGGGATCGAGACCATCCTCGCCGCCGCGCGACTGGCCCCCGAGATCGCCTTTCGAGTGGTCGGCAGCGGCCAG
>DATDDZ010000020.1:0-6932 GCA_036523555.1 Gaiellaceae bacterium | reverse complement strand
AGGCGCCGGAATACCACATTCCGGGAACGGGCGAGGTCGCGGACTTCTACGTGTTGACGACGAACAACCAGGACTGCGTCAACCTGATCAACAACCCGGCGGCGATGAAGCTACTGCACAGGGTCGCACACTAGGCCGGCGCCTAGTTCCACACCCTGACGTCGCGGTAGAGCGTGTCCCGCTGGACGGGTGTCTTGCCGAGCGCCTTGATCAGGTGGACGAGCTCCTCGGTCGAGGTCCGATGCGTCGTGCCGGCGGCTGAGACCACGTTCTCCTCGATCATCACGGAGCCCATGTCGTCGGCGCCGAACTCGAGCGCGACCTGGCCGATCTTCAACCCTTGCGTGACCCACGACGACTGGATGTGCGGCACGTTGTCGAGGTAGATGCGCGACACCGCTTGCGTGAGCAGGTAGTCGAACGAGGTGGGCATGTCCTCCCGCGCGACCTTGCCGGCGAGGCGGTTGCCGTCGTTCTGGAACGTCCAGGAGATGAAGGCCCGGAAGCCGCCGGTCTCGTCCTGGAGCTCGCGGATCCGGCGCATGTGCTCGACGCGGTCGGCGACCGTCTCGACGTGTCCGTACATCATCGTCGCCGTCGTCGACATGCCGAGCCTGTGCGCATGGCGCATGACGGCGAGCCACTCGTCCGCCTTGGTCTTCTTCGGCGCAATCTCGTGCCGGACGCGATCGACGAGAATCTCGGCGCCTCCGCCGGGGATCGAGTCGAGCCCGGCGTCGCGGAGCCTCGAGATCGTCTGCCAGAGCGTGAGTTTGCTGCGTCGCGCGATGTGCTGCACCTCCGGGGGTGACAGCGCGTGGAGGTGGATCTTGTAGCGGGCCTTGATCGAGCGGAACAGATCCTCGTAGTAGTCGATCCCGAGGTCCGGATGATGCCCGCCCTGCATGAGAAGCCCAGTGCCGCCGAGGGCGATCGTCTCCTCGATCTTCTTGAAGATGACCGGCTTCGGGAGCAGATAGCCCTCGCGCATGTCCCCCGGCCGCCGGTAGAAGGCGCAGAAGTCGCAGTCCGTGTAGCAGATGTTCGTGTAGTTGAGGTTCCGGTCGATGATGAAGGTGACGCGATCCGGATCGGACTTGCGGTTCCGGATCCCGTTCGCCGCGCGGCCGATCGCCACGAGGTCGCGGGACTCGAGGAGCGAGAGCGCCTCGGCCTCGGAGATCCGCTCGCCGTCGAGGGCCTTCTCGATCACCGAGGTGACCTGTCCGAGAGACTGTTCGCGGGCCATGTCCGTCGTGGTGCTCACGCGGGCACCGCCTCTCGCGCGAAGCGGAGCTCGGGGACCTCGGCGAGCTCGCCGGCCTCGTGGGCGAGCTCGAGGAAGGTCATCAGGCCGGCCCGCTCGCGGGGGCCGAAGCGGTACCGAAGCTTCTCGAAGTAACGGGCCAGGAACCCCGCGGGATACCCGTAGCGCTCGCTCGCCTCCATGGCGAGCTGCTCGGGCTCTGCCCGCGCAAGCCTGACGGACGCGACCAGCGCGTCCTCCAGCTCGCCCAGGCCCGCGCGGAGCGGCTCGGGGCAGGCCCAGACGGCGAAGACCATCGGCAGGCCCGTGCGCTCGAGCCAGAGCCGCCCCAGGTCGTGGTGAGGGGTCGGATCCTCGAACGCCGACTTGAGCGCGGCGTCGCCGATCAGCAGCTTGGCGTCGGCCTCCTCGCCGAGCGGCACGTGCCGCGCCTCGGGCAAGAGGACTCTCGTCAGGACGACCGAGGTTGCCGACTCGGGCGTCACCGCGACCGAGCGCACCTGCTCCAGCGGCTTCCGCGAGACGAGCTGGATCGAGTCGACCGCGCCCTCCGAGCCGACGCAGAGTCGAGGCAGGAGCCGCAGCCGGTCTGCGTTGCGCGCGTATTCGATCGACGAGATCGGCGCGACGTCGAGCTCGCCGGCGAGTAGCCGGTGGTTGAGCTCGGTCGGCACGCCCTGCACCTCTTCGACCTCTGCGGCGAGCCGGTAGAAGACCGGCGCCATGTTGACGTAGGAGATGCGTCCGAGGCGGATCACCTTCCGCTCACCACCGCTCCAGCTCGTTGTAGAGCGTGTCCCGCTGAACGGGGATCCGGCCCGCCTCGCGCACGAACCGAACGAGCTCGGGAATCTTCTGCTCGGTCTCGGTGCGCGCGCCCGCGGCGTGGAAGATCTCCTCGCGTACGACCGTCCCCTGGACGTCGTTCGCGCCGAAGTGCAGCGCGACCTGCGCGAGCGGCAGGCCCATCATGATCCAGTAGGCCTTGACGTTCGGGATGTTGTCGAGGACGAGCCGAGAGACCGCGATCATCTTCAGATCGTCCGCGCCCGTCGTGTGACGCCAGCCGCGCCGCTCGAACACGGTGTGCTCCGGATGGAACGCGAGCGGGATGAAGGCGAGAAAGCCGCCGGTCGCGTCCTGCTGGTCACGCAATCGCAGGAGGTGGTCGACCCGCTCCTCGTAGGTCTCGACGTGGCCGTAGAGCATCGTGCAGTGCGTCGGGATGCCGAGCCGGTGAGCGGCGTCGTGCGTGCGGAACCAGAAGTCCGGATGCTCCTTCCCCGGCGCGACGAGCCGGCGCACGCGATCCGCGAAGACCTCGGCCCCGCCGCCCGGCAGCGAGCCGAGCCCGACCGCTTGCAGCTCGCGCAGCACCTCCTCGTGCGAGAGCCCGGACAGCGTCGTCATGTGATGGATCTCGCTCGCCGTGAACAGCTTGAGGTGGACGTCCGGCAGCGCCTCGTGCAGCGAGCGGACGATCCCCACGTAGTAGTCGAAGTCGACGTGTGGGCTCTCGCCGCCGACCATGTGGATCTCGGTGAAGCCCGTGAGCTCGTGCTGGTGCACCGCGTCCTCGACGAGCTGCTCAGGTGTGTAGGTGTATGCGTCCGCCTGCTTTTGTGTGACGGCGAACGCGCAGAATTTGCACTTCACGCGGCACACGTTCGTCTGGTTGAGATAGAGGTTCTGGACGAAGTAGACGCGGTCGTCGCCGCCGCGGCCGCGGCGCGCGAGGTCGGCGAGCTCGCCGAGGGCGAGCAGGTCGTCCGACTCCATCAGCATCACGCCGTCCTCGAAGTCGAGCCGCTCGCCGGCCTCGACCTTGGCCCGGATCGGGGCGAGCGTGTCGGTGCGTTCCAGGAGAGCCACTACCGCTCGCGCTCCACGACGGCTGCGGTCAGCGACTCCAGCTCCTCACGATGCAGCTCGCCGTTCAGGCACGCGCGCGCATTGAGCGCGTAGGCGTGCGCGACCTTGCGGCTCTCCTCGATCGCGCCGGTGGACGCGACGCGGAGCAGCGCTCCCTCGAGCTGAGAGCCCCCAGCGAGGGCGGCGCGCACAGCCTCGTCGCGCTGCGCGGCGAGCAGCAGCGGCAGAGTCGGGGTCCCCTCGCGAAGATCCGTCCCCGCGATCTTCCCCGTCTCGATCGTCACGCCCGAGCAGTCGAGGATGTCGTCCGTGATCTGGAAGGCGACGCCGAGCGCGAGGCCGAAGGAACCGGGGCCGCCGGCCAGCCGGCACGCGGCCTCGAACAGCTTCCCGGTCTTGAGCGTGCAGCGCTCGAGGTAGGCCTCGATGGTCGTGTCGGGATCGAACCGCTGTCGGCGCTGTAGCGCCTCGCCCCGGGCGAGACAGAGGGTCGCGTCCGCGAGGATCGCGACGGCGCGCGCGTCGCCAGTGGCGGACAGCTCGGCGAATGCGCGCGCGAAGAGGTAGTCGCCTGCCGCCCGCGCGGCTCCCGGGCCGTAGGCGGACCACGCCGAGGCACGCCCTCGGCGGACGCGGGCACCGTCGATCAGGTCGTCGTGCATCAGCGTCGCCATATGGATGAGCTCGACGGCGACGCCTGCCACGACGGGAGGCTCGGCGCCGGGCGGCGTCGAGAGGTAGACGAGCGACGGCCTGAGGCGCTTGCCGCCCGCGGCCAGCGACTGGACGCCGACCTCGCAGACGATGCCGCGCGAGCCGCTGAGCGCGTGCTCGAGGCGGTCCTCGAGCTCGGCCAGGTACGCGTCGAGGCCCGGCGCGGCCCTGATTTCCGCCAGAGCGCTCACTGGGCCTCCCCGGTGTGGAGAGCGACGATACCGCCCGCGAAGAGCCGGATCCGGACTCCCCCGAGACCGGCCGTCTCCATCAGCGCCCGCAACTGTTCTGGGCCGGGAAACCGCCGCACGCTGGCGGGCAGGTACGTGTACGCAGAGCCACCTGGAAGCAGCTTGCCCATCAGCGGCACGACTCCGTCGAACCAGAGTCTGTAGAAGGGAGCCAGCAGGCCGCGCGGGCGCGTGATCTCGAGGATCGCGAGCCGGCCGCCCGGCCGAAGGACGCGTCGCAGCTCCGACAGCCCGCGCGAGAGGTCTTCGACGTTCCGGACGCCGAAACCGACCGTGGCCGAGTCGAAGGTGGCGTCGTCGAAGGGAAGGGCCAGCAGGTCGCCCTCGACCCATTCGAGCCCGGGCGCCTTGCGACGGGCCCGCTCGAGCATGGCGGTCGAGAAATCGAGGCCCGTCACACGTCCCCCGGCGCGCGAGGCTGCGACGGCGAGATCCCCTGTCCCGCAGCACGCGTCGAGGACGGCGTCGCCGGGCCGGACGACCGCCTCGGCCGTCAGGCGCCGCCAGCGGCGGTCGAGGCCCCCGGTCATGATGTGGTTCATCGCGTCGTAGACCGGGGCGATCCGGTCGAACATGGTCCGGACGCCGTCGGCGGGGAGGCTTCCGGTCTCGACGCTCATGCCGAGCCCCAGCGTTTCACCAGTTCGACGTCGAGCCCGAGCTGGTCGAGCGTCCGCCCCACGATGAAATCGACGAGATCGTCCACCGACGATGCGCCGTGATAGAAGCCCGGCGCGAGAAAGAGGACGGTCGCGCCCGCTTCCTTGACGGTGAGCATGTTGCGCAGGTGAATCGTCGAGAGTGGCGTCTCCCGCGGCATGAGCACGAGCCGGCGCTCCTCCTTGAGTGCGACGGACGCCGCGCGGTGGATGAGGTTCGACATCGCACCCGAGGCGATCGTCCCGAGCGTCCCCATCGAGCACGGGCAGATGACGTACGCATCGACCCTCGCCGACCCGCTCGCGTACGGGGCCTTCCAGTCGTTCGGCTCATAAACCGTGACGTTGCCGCCGTGGGCGGATTCGAGCAGCCTCGCCAGCGTCTCGTCCCGAGAGAGGCGCGGATTCTCGTACAGCTCGGTCGCGAGCACCTCGATCCCCGCGCTCGACGCGCAGATTCCGAGCTCGACGTCGGCTGCAGCCAGGGTCTCGACGAGGCGAGCCGCGTACGGCGCGCCCGATGCGCCGGTTATGCCGAGGAAAATGCGCATGGCCACGACAACTTACTTAGGCCCCTTGGAGGCGAGGAGAAACGCCGCCAGTTGCGCGAGCTGGTCGTTGGAGAACCCGAACTTCGGCATCACGTTGTTGCCGAACTTCGACGGGTCGGCGATGTAGTGCGTGAAGAAGTCCTTGTTCCGGCCCTTCGACCCCTCGGCGCTGAGATCGGGCGCGCCCTGGTTCGAACTGCCGGTGCCGAGATAGGTGTGGCACGCGGTGCAGCCGGAGCTGGCAAAGATCTTCGCGCCTGCGATCGCGTCCTGGTTCGACTGGAAGCCCTGGCGCGCGGCCCACGTCGGCACGGCCTGGACGACCTCGCTCGCGAGCGCTTCCTTGGCCGTCGCTCCCTTGTAGGTGAGGACGCCCATCGAGATCACCACGAGCACGGCAGCGACGATCGCCACGGGGCGTCGGCTGAGGCGCCGCTCACGGCGACGGTCGAGGAACGGCAGCATGAACGCGATCACCAGCGCGATCGTCGGGATGCCGATCGTGCCGAGGATGACCGAGTCGGGCCACTTGAAGATCCGCAGCAGGTAGAAGAGGAAGTAGAAGTACCAGTCGGGCCTCGGCACGAAGTTCGTCGTCCCCGGATCCGCGGGCTCCGAGTAGCGCGGCCCGAGCAGGCACGAGTCACCGCTGCCGCACGTCTTCGGATCGTGGCCCGACGTGAAGTACCAGACGCAGGTCACGCCGATGATCACCGACACGACGACGAGGCTCATGACCGTGTCGTGGAACATCGCGTACGGGAAGAAGGGCTTCCCGCGCTTCTCGACGTCGGCCTTGTACTGCTTGTGCTCGGCGCGCCACTCGTCCATCGAGGCCACTACGAGGTCCCTTCGTTTCCGCGCGGCGCCGGGCGCGTCAAACCGCTTCGGCCGTTCGTGGCTTCCTCGTCCCGATCGGCCCAGTCCGAGCCCGCCGCCTCACGCGACCAGGGCGGAGAGGTCACGCCGAGGCGGACGACGAGATACAGGTGCAGCCCGATCAGGCCGAAGATCAGGCCGGGGATCAGGAGCATGTGCATCGAGTAGAAGCGCGCAAGGGTCTCGCTGCCGATCTCGGCGCCGCCTCGTAAGAAGTCGGCGAGGAACGGGCCCAGGATCGGCGCCGTCCCGTTGATGTTGATGCCGACGACCGTCGCCCAGTACGCCGTCTGGTCCCACGGCAGCAGGTAGCCCGTGAAGCCCTCGAGCATCCCGACCGCGAGGAGGCTCACGCCGATGATCCAGTTGAGCTCCCGCGGGTACTTGTAGGCCCCGAACAGGAACACACGCGCCATGTGGAAGAACATCAGGATGATGAAGACGCTGGCGCCCCACTTGTGCATCCCGCGGACGAGCCAGCCGAGGGTGACGTCGTTCGTGATGTGCTGGATCGACTGGTACGCGCTGTTCGGGTCCGGCTTGTAGTACATCGCCAGGATCACTCCGGTCAGCGCCTGCACGAGGAACGCCGTCAGGGTCGCCGAGCCGAGCGTGTGGAACCAGTTGGTGTCGCCCGGGACCTTGCGGAAGAGGAAGTACTTGATGCCACCGACCAGGCCCGATCGCTCCTCGAGCCAGTCGATGGGATAGTTGATCGCAGCCTCGAGCTGCTGGCGGC
>DATDDZ010000019.1:0-3226 GCA_036523555.1 Gaiellaceae bacterium | reverse complement strand
AGCGGGAGACGTGTGGACGCTGCGCGGGCGCTGCCTTCCCTACGGGGACGGCATCACGTTCTGGCCGCTCGTCGAGGCGGTGCGAGAGGCGGCCGGCATCTCCGAGCGGGACCGGCACGACGCGGCGTTGCAGAAGCTGTCAGACCTCGCAGGTTCCGGGCACGCCGACGTGGTGGAGCGGGTCGCTTCCGCGGTCGGCCTGTCGGACGCACAGTTCCCGGTCGAGGAGCTCTTTTGGGGCATTCGCAAGTTCTTCGCCCTCCTGGCGGACGTTCGTCCGGTCGTCGTGGTCTTCGAGGATCTCCACTGGGCGGAAGCCGTCTTCCTCGACCTCGTCGAGAACCTCACCGAGACGCTCGGCGATGCGCCGATCGTCCTGCTCTGCGACGCGCGCCCGATCCTCCTGGAGCAGCGCCCGGACTGGCTGAAGCTGCCGAATGCCGCCCAGATCGTGCTCGAGCCGTTGAGCGCCGACGAGAGCGAGAGGATCGTCCAGAACCTGCTCGGGGACGCCGGCCTGGACGAGGACGTGCGCCGACGGATCGTCGTGGCGGCGGAGGGGAACCCGCTCTTCGTCGAGCAGCTCCTCTCGATGATGATCGACGACGGCCTGATCGCGTTCGTCGACGGGCGCTGGCAGGCGCAGGCGGAGCTGCCCGATGTCACGATCCCACCGACGATCCACGCACTTCTGGCTGCCCGGCTCGACTCGCTCGAGCGCGAGGAGAGGGCCGTCATCGAGCCGGCCTCGGTCATCGGACAGGTCTTTGCCGAGGACGCCGTTCGCGAGCTCGCCCCCGAGCCGCTCCAGGAGCAGACCCCGACGCTGCTCGGGGCGCTCTCGCAGAAGCAGTTCGTCCGCCCTGACCCCAGCGAGCGTGCCTTCGAGAACGCGCACCGCTTCCGCCACGTCCTCATCCGCGAGACCGCCTACGACGGTCTCCTCAAGCGGGCGCGCGCGACGCTGCACCAGCGCTTCGTCGTCTGGGCCGACCGGGTGAACGGCGACCGCGCGATGGAGTACGAGGAGATCCTGGGCTACCACCTCGAGCAGGCGTACCGCTACCTCGGCGAGCTAGGCCCCCTCGACGAGCACGGCCTTGCTCTCGGCGCCGACGGAGCCCGGCGGCTCGCATCGGCGGGTCGGCGGGCTCGCGCACGCGGCGACCTCACCGCCGCCCTCAACCTGCTCGAGCGGGCGACACGCCTTCTGCCGGAGCTCGACCCGACACGGCTCCAGATCCTTCCGGAGCTCGGCGAAACGCTCATCGACCTCGGCCGGTTCGAGGCCGCCGCCTCGGTGCTCGAGGAAGCCAGGGAGGCAGCCCTGAAGGTCGCCGACGCCCGGGTGCAGGCCGAAGCCGAGCTGCGGGCCCTCCTGCTCGAGCTCCGCACCGGCGCGACCGAGCACTGGAGCGAGCAGGCGGTGCCGCGCATCGAGAAGGCGATTGGCATCTTCTCGGCCGCGGACGATCACGCCGGGCTCGCGCGGGCGTACCGCTTGCTCGGCTACGTCCACGGGACCGCTTGCCAGTACGGGGATGCAGCGGCTGCCTGCGAGCAAGCGCTCGAGCATGCACGGCTCGCCGGCGATGGCAAGGAGGAGCGCGTCAACGCCACGAGCTATGCGCTCGCCGCGTGCTGGGGGCCGACTCCCGTCGATGAAGCGATCACCCGCTGTGAAGAGATCCTCGGACAGGTCACGACGAACCGCCTGTCCCGCGGCTGGGTGCTGTGCCTCCTGGCCCACCTCCATGCCATGAAGGAGGACTTCGACACCGCCCGCGAGCTCTACCGCAACGGTCGAGCCGCCATGGAGGAGATGGGCGAAGGCTGGTACGTCGCCTGGACCGCGCTCTCGTCTGCCCGTGTAGAACTGCTCGCGGGCGACGCTGACGCGGCCGAAGCGGAGCTGCGACGCGGCTTCGACCTGCTCGAGCAGATGGGCGAGCGCTACCTCAGATCGACGCTGACCGCGTTGCTTGCGAGGGCCGCAGAGAACCAGGGCCGCCTCGACGAGGCCGAGGAGCTGACGCACCTCGCAGAGGAGCTCGCGGGGCCGGACGACGTCGAGACACAGGCCGCGTGGCGATCCGTCCGCGCGAAGGTATTCATCGGCCGGGGCCGCCTCGAGGAGGCGGCGAGGCTGAGCCAGGAGGCACTGCAGCTCCTCTTGCCGACCGACTCGGCGGTGATGAAGGTCGAGACGCTCGCCGGGCTGTGCGAGGTCTTCGCGCTGCTCGGTGAACCGACGGCGACCTGGGCGTTCAACGAGGCGCTCGCCCTCTCGGAGGCCAAGGGCAACGCCGCCGCGGTCGCCGGCCTCAGGCGCTCGCTGGGCCGGCCCGAAGCCGAGCCGGCCCCCGCGAGCTAACTCCTAGCCGATTCCACCCCAGCCGCCCTGCGCGGGGCCGTCCACGGTGATGGTGACGTCACCGGTCACGCTGTTGCGCACCGGTGGGCCCACCAGGCAATCGCCGCTCGGATCGCTCGTCCGGTCAGGACAGAGCCCGACAAGCCTCCCATCGTGGTACCACTTGACGGTTGATGTGCCGCCCGGATGGTCGTCATCGTGGGGCCTGCTCGAGAGCTCACTCGCGAAGAGCGTGAAGACGAGCGTCATGTGGTTGCTCTGGAAGAACGCTCCGCCCGAGCCTGTGACGAAGACGAGCGATGTCTGCGTCTTGCAGGGGGTGGCGACTGGGCACGGGCTACCGGTGCCCGTCGGACAGGCCGTGCCGAGGCCGCCGCATTCCCGGAGCTGGACGAGCGAGCCTTTCGGCGGGCCGGTCAACGTGACCTGACTCGTCTGGAAGTTGCCGGTCACGTGCTTCGAGTCGGTCTGCAGCTTCGTGACGACACCCGGCGGCGCGTAGCTGTTCAGCGCATCCAGGGCGTCGGGTGTCAGCGGCGTTACCACCGGCACGTTGCCGTTCGAGGCGAAAGTGTCGGTGTGGCTCGACGTGGGCGTATTGTCCTTCGGCCCCTCCTTGGCTGTGAACCCTGCGACGTTCGAGAATGTCGTAGCCCCTCCGGCGGCCGCCTGTGTTGGCACCTTGAAGATGATCTGGACGTCGAAGTTCGTTCCGGGTATCAACGATCCGAGATCGCACGCGACGCCTTGCTTCGGGAAGGAGGTTGTGCCCCGATACACAGCAGTTCCGCACGTGTCGCTGACATAGACGACCTCAGCGCCTGCGTACTGGAGGTCGGTGCATCCCGCCGA
>DATDDZ010000018.1:0-4882 GCA_036523555.1 Gaiellaceae bacterium | reverse complement strand
GCGGCCGGCCTGTTCGTCAGACGATCCGGCTGAACCGGAAGACCTAGGCGGTGGCTGCGGCCGCGACGCCGGCCGCCTCACGCAGCGCGGCCGCCTTGTCGGTCCGCTCCCACGTGAAGTCTCGGTCCTCGCGGCCGAAGTGCCCGTACGCGGCCGTCTTCGCGAAGATCGGACGCCGAAGCTCGAGGTCACGAAGGATGGCCCCGGGCCGCAGGTCGAAGTGCTCGCTCACGAGCTCCTCGATCAGGGCAACGGGGACGTGCTCGGTGTTGAACGTGCGCACCGCGATCGACACCGGGCGCGCAACGCCGATCGCGTAGGCGACGTTCACTTCGCACCGGTCGGCCAACCCGGCAGCTACGACATTCTTCGCCACGTAGCGGGCGGCGTAGGCGGCGGAACGGTCCACCTTGGTCGGATCCTTGCCGGAGAAGGCGCCGCCCCCGTGCCGGGCCGCGCCGCCGTACGTGTCGACGATGATCTTGCGCCCCGTGAGGCCCGTGTCACCCATCGGGCCGCCGACCACGAACTTGCCGGTCGGGTTGACGAACACGAAGTCACGGTCGCTCATCAGCCGCTTCTCGTCGTAGAGGTCGGCCGGGAGGATCGGATGAAGCACGCGCTCGATGATGTCCGGCTTGATCAGATCCTCGGACGAGATTCCGTCGGAGTGCTGCGTCGAGACGAGGACGCGCTCGATCTCGACCGGGCGCTGCCGACCGTCGTCGTCGCTCTCGTACCTGACGGTGACCTGCGCCTTCCCGTCCGGCCTGAGGTACGGAAGCTCCCCGGCTTTACGCACCTCCGCCAGCCGCTTGCAGATCTTGTGCGCGAGCATGATCGGGAGCGGCATCAGCTCCTTGGTCTCGTTCGACGCGTAGCCGAACATCATTCCCTGGTCGCCCGCGCCGGTCTTGTCGATCGGATCGCCGTCGCCGGGATCGTGCTGCACCTCGTAGGACGCGTCCACGCCCTGCGCGATGTCCGGCGACTGCTCGTCGATCGCCACGACCACGCCGCACGTCGTCGCGTCGAAGCCCCACTCGGAGTGCGTGTACCCGATCTCCGCGATCCGGTGCCGCACGAGCTTGGGGATGTCGACGTAGGTCTCCGTCGAGATCTCGCCCGCAACGACGACGAGGCCGGTCGTGATCAACGTCTCACAGGCGACACGGCCCTCCGGGTCGTCCTTGAGGACGGCGTCGAGCACGGAATCCGAGATCTGGTCGGCGACCTTGTCGGGATGACCCTCGGTGACCGACTCTGAGGTGAAGAGAAACTCTCGCGCAGCCATAGCGCGGAAGGCTACCTGGAAGAGCCGCGTCAGCGGCTAGTGATTCGCAGCTCGACTCGCTCGGTCGAACCGGCCCGTGCCCCGAACGCGACCAGCGTGCCGAGGCGGTCGAGGATCTTCAGCTCGCTCGTGCTTGCACCGCCCTGGCCCTGCCCGAGCAGCTGGGAGAGCGCCTGGACGACAGGCGCGAGTCGCTGCACATCGGCGTACGCGAGGAATGTGACTTGCTTCGGGACCTCCGCCGCGGCGAGAGCGTCCTTGAAGGGCTGGTCGTCGACGAGACGCGCGCCGCTCGTCGCCGGGATCGAGGCGCTGTTCGTCAGAAACACGTGGCTGCCCCGCCGAAAGACGTTGAGCTTGATCGCACCGCCGGCCTTTGCGACCAGGCGGGTCGCGACCGTGCGCAAAGTGCTCTCCGCTGCAGCAGGGCCTGGGCTGTCGAGCTCGAGCACGAGCGTCGGGATCAGGACGCCTTGGGCCAGGTAGAAGACGCCCTCGCCGCGTAATGCAGGCGCGACGTCGGCGAGCGGAAGGCCGAGCTTGACGGCTCCCGCGAGCCGCTTCAGGCCGTCCTGGGCATCCTTGAACGACACGGCCAGCAAGGCGCCCGACGGAGCATCCTGAAGCAGCGCCGGCGCATATGGCGCGGCGGCCGCCCCCGCGGCGGGCTCTCGCCGGATCTTGAGCCGGACGGCGCTCCCGTCCGCGGTCACCTGCGCCGCGGCCCAGCGGGACGTGCCCGCGCCGACGGCCGGCCTGCCCATCCCCGACGCGACCCTTTGCAGCCCGGCGCCGCTCGCGTACGCGAAGGCGATCGAGCTGCCGCCGAGCGCTTTGGCCGCGGCCTGGAACTCGGGCACGTCGGCGAGCGACTTGTCCGACCCTGCACTCCGGACCGAATCGAACGCGGCCTGCGAGTCGGCGACGACCGACCAGCCTCCGATGTGCTCGACCGTGTAGTGATCGCTGCCACTGTCGAACTTCGACGCGAGCGCACGGAGCTTCGTCTCGTCCCGGGACTGCGTCAGGGCGACTGCCTCGGGGCGCCCGTTGTCGACGCCGAGCACGGCCACGCCGAGCTCGCCGCCGAGTGCGGGCGTGACGTCCTTTGCGAGATCGAGCCCCTGCTTGCGCAGAGCCTCGTCGAGCATCGGCAGGCACCCGGTGAGTCGCTCGATCGTCTTCCAGCCGTCCGAGTCGAGCTTCGTGTCGACGCTGACGAATGCGAGCGCGCCGGGCGGGACAAGGCCTGCAGAGTCGTGCCCGGCCGCCGCGCTTCCGCCGCTGGTCCCTCCGCAGCCGGATGCGACGAGAAGCAGAGCGCCTGTCAGAGCTGCGAGCGCGGCGCGCATCGCACGAATGGTAGCCCTCACTCGGCGGTGGGCTGGCGTCCCATCAGGGCCGCGAGCAGCCCGTCGAGGCTCTCCCCGCCGAGGACGCGACAGACGCCCTCGGTGATCGGCAGCTCGACGCCGAGGCGGTGGGAGAGGTCGCGGAGCACGGGCGCGGTCGTGAGGCCCTCGACCACCTGGCCGATGCGCGCAGCCGCCTCGGCCGCGGTCGCACCGCCTGCGATCAGCTCACCGGCCCGCCGGTTGCGCCCGTACCCGGAGTAACAGGTGACGTTGAGATCGCCGATGCCTGCAAGCCCGGCGAACGTCCCGGGCTGAGCGCCGCAGGCCTCCCCCAGGCGCGCCATCTCTGCGAGCCCGCGCGTGATCAGGCTCGCCTTTGCGTTGTCGCCGAGCCCGAGGCCGTCCACTCCGCCCGCCGCAAGGGCGATCACGTTCTTGGCCGCGGCACACAACTCGACGCCGACGAGGTCGTCGTTGACGTACACGCGGAAGACCATGGAGTTGATCGCCTGCTGCAGCAGCTCGGCCAGCTCGCCGTCCTGGCTCGCGATCACCGCGGCCGAAGGGAGGCCGACGGCAATCTCCTCGGCCATGTTCGGGCCCGATAGGACCGCCACCGGCCGATCCCGGACGCGCGTGGACAGACGCTCCCCGCTCGCGGGATCGAGGCCTTTGGTGAGGCTGAGCACCGACGCAGCACCCGGCAGGGCTTCGGCAACTTCCGCGAACGCGCGGCTCGGCACGGCGAGGACGATGAGGTCGGTAGCGGCGAGCGGCGCCTCGGCGAGCAGCGCCGGCTCAATGCCGCCGAGGTCGGCAGTCGTCAGATAGCGCGGGTTGCGCCTCGTCTCCCGGATCGCGCCCACCTGGTCGGGATCGCGGCAGGCGAGCGTCACGTCGTGGTCGCGGTCGCGCAGCAGGCAGGCGAACGCCGTTCCCCACGAGCCACCGCCGACGACGACGATCTTCATCTCACAGCCATCCTGTGACCGAGGGATTGAGCCTGAGGGGAGCATGTGCTCCAGACACTGCGCTCACCAAGACAAACAAGGCCTGAGCTTAGAGCGCGGAACAGGTCTAAGCGAAGGCCGGATCCACGCGGGCGGAGACGCAATTCGCGCCACCGCCCGCGGACCATTCCAGTCCAACTCTCGACCTGGAGTGCGCGAGCGTCGCTCGCGCACGTTTACCGCGAAGCGGCGTATCGAGAGCCCGCGCAAGAGCGTCAGCTCTTGCGCGGAACAAAGTCGATCGTAACGGGGACGCCCTCGAGCTCGAATCGCTCGCGGACCTGGTTCTCGATCCAGTAGGCGTAGTCCCTCGTGATCAGACGCCGGTCGTTGACCGTGAAACGAAAGCGCGGCGGCCGGGTGCCGACCTGCGCGCCGTAGAGGAGGTTCAGGCTCCGTCCGTTCTTCGACGGAGCGAGGCGGCGTTCGCGCAACTCGCCGAGGAACCGATTGAGCTCGGCCGTGGGGACGCGCGCGACGTGCTTGTCGTAGAGCTTCTCGATTCCGTCGAGCAGGCGCTCCAGGCCGCGGCCCGTCTTTGCCGAGACGGCGACGTGCGGAGGCCGTTGGCGGAGGCGGCGCTCGAGCTCGGGGCGGATGTCTTCGATGCCCACGGTCGTCAGGTCCCACTTCGAGAGGACGACCATCGTCGAGTCCTGCGCCTTCCTGGCGATGTCGGCCACCGCGAGGTCCTGGTCGACGAGCCCCTCGGAGGTGTCGATGAGCACGAGCGCGACGTCCGCGCGCTCGGCGGCGTCGCGCGCGCGCAGCTCCGAGTAGTACTCGATCCCCTGCCGATGGCGGCGCTTCCGCCGAATCCCCGCCGTGTCGACGAGCACGAAGGTGCGGTCGCCCCGCCTGAACACGGTGTCGATCGAGTCCCGCGTCGTCCCGGGGGTCTCGGACACGATCACGCGCTCCTGCCCGAGCAGTGCGTTCAGAAGCGAGGACTTGCCGACGTTCGGGCGCCCGAGGATGGCCACGCGGATGGCCTCTTCCGGGATCTCGGCGCGCCCGGTGCCGTGCAGGCCGGCGACGATCACATCCAGGAGATCGCCCGTCCCGTGGCCGTGGAGCGCCGAGAGCGGAATCGGGTCGCCGAGCCCGAGCCGGTGCAGGTCGAGGGCGAGGATGTCCTGCGCGGGGTCGTCGATCTTGTTCGCGATCAGGAGCACCCGCTTCCGCGCCCGGCGGAGAATCTCTGCGACCTCCTCGTCGCCGGG
>DATDDZ010000017.1:0-1553 GCA_036523555.1 Gaiellaceae bacterium | reverse complement strand
CCGCCTCGGGCATGCTCGCCCAGCAGGTGCGGCAGGATCAGATCGCCAATGACCTCGCCAACGCCTCGACGCCCGGCTACAAGGCCGACCGCGCGGCGCAGGCGAGCTTCGAAGACATGCTGCTTCAGAACTCCCAGACCGGGCAGACGGTCGGGTCCATGAGCATGGGCGCCCACGTCGCGCGCATCGTGACGAGCCTCCAGCAGGGCCCGCTGCAGCAGACCGGTGACCCGCTCGACATCGCCCTCCAGGGCGACGGCTTCCTGGCCGTGTCGACCGGAGCCGGCACCCGGTACACCAGAAACGGGCAGCTCTCGCTCGACAGCCAGGGCCGCCTCACCACCGTCACCGGCTACCTCGTCCTCGGCACGAACGGGCAGCCGATCACCGCCACCGGCATCCGCACGCCGGACGATCTCTCGATCTCACAGGGTGGGGTCGTGAGCGTCAACGGGCGCACGGTCGGAACGCTGGCCGTCGTCTCGCTGACCGGCGCCACCAAGGAGGGCGACACGCTCTTCACCGGCGCGGCGGGCGCCCGGCCGGCCGGAACCACGGTCGAGCAGGGCTACCTCGAGGGCTCCGGCGTCGAGCCGGCCCGGGCGATGGTCGACATGATCGTCTCGCTGCGGGCGTACGAGTCGAGCCAGCGCGTCCTGCACGCGATCGACGACACGCTCGGACGTGCCACGACATCGGTGGGATCGGCCACCGGCTAACGCCGCGGCGGATGACTAAAGAACGCCGAGGACACGACGATTACGGAGGACGAACCTCCGGGACCCCCAGGCTGGACTGCATTGCGCAGAAGCCCGCGAGAAGCGCAGAAGTCGCGATCGCACCCGGACTCCCCTCCAGGGAAGGACAGGGAACGACATGCTGAACGGGCTCTACTCCGCCGCGGCGGGGATGATCGCGCAGCAGACGCGCATCGACGCGCTTTCGAACGACATCGCCAGGTTGTAGTCGTTGAACGGGCTCGGGTTCTCGCGCGCCTCCTGCTCGAGCAGCTCGATGTTCCGCTGCGACTTCTCCTTGGAGGCGATCCGCTGGTTCAGGTAGCCGTAGTGGCGGACGCGGATGGTCGTGGTCTCGAACCGCTCCGGCAGGAACATCGGCATCGTGTGCGTCTTCTGCTCGTGGATGCGGCCCTCGAACCGGTACTCCGGCCGGCGGCGCCAGAGGCGAAGCGCAAGGTGGGTCGTCGCGGAGCCGGTGTCCTCGCCGCCCGTGTAGTTCGTCTCGACGAGGTTGAAGCCCTCACGCCACGTGCGGCCGAGCAGGTCGCGCAGCCGGGGGGCGTCCTCGGCCTCGATGTGCTCGTCGGCGTCGAGGTACATGATCCAGTCGCCGGTGGCGTTGTCGAGCGAGACGTTGCGGGCGTCGGCGAACGAGCCGTTCCACGGGAAGTGGACGACCTTGGCGCCGAACGACTCCGCGATCTCGACCGTGCGGTCGGTCGACCCGGTGTCGACGACGATCATCTCGTCGACGACGCCGCAGAGCGGCTCGAGGCACCCGGGGAGCATCTCCTCCTCGTCCTTCACGATCAT
>DATDDZ010000016.1:0-5403 GCA_036523555.1 Gaiellaceae bacterium | reverse complement strand
TCCCGTTCACCCGCGGCCCTTACGGGGACATGTACCGCGGCAAGCCCTGGACGATCCGGCAGTACGCCGGGTTCGCCTCCGCAGAGGAGACGAACAGCCGCTTCCGTTACCTGCTCGAGCGCGGGCAGACCGGGCTCTCGGTCGCTTTCGACCTCCCGACACAGCTCGGCTACGACTCGGACGACCCGCGCGCGGTCGGGGAGGTCGGGCGCACGGGCGTCGCGATCGACTCGCTCGCGGACATGGAGCTCCTCTTCGACGGGATCCCGCTCTCCGACGTCTCGACCTCGATGACCATTAACGCGCCCGCCGCGCTGCTGCTCCTGCTCTACGAGCTCGTCGCCGAGTCGCAGGGCGTGAGCGGCGAGCGGCTCCGCGGCACGGTGCAGAACGACATCCTCAAGGAGTACATCGCGCGCGGGAACTACATCTTCCCGCCGCGCCCGTCCATGCGGATCACGACCGACCTCTTCGCGTATTGCGCCGAGCGGATCCCGAGGTGGAACACGATCTCGATCTCCGGCTACCACATCCGCGAGGCCGGCTCGACCGCTGTGCAGGAGCTCGCGTTCACGCTCGCGAATGGGATCGCCTACTGCGAAGCGGCCGTCGGAGCCGGGCTCTCGCCGGACGAGTTCGGCGAGCGGCTCTCGTTCTTCTTCAACGCCCACAACCACTTCTTCCAGGAGGTGGCGAAGTTCCGCGCGGCGCGGCGCCTCTGGGCGCGGATCATGAGCGAGCGCTTCGGTGCGACCAATCCGAAGGCACAGGCTCTTCGCTTCCATGCGCAGACGGGCGGTTCCACTCTGACGGCGCAGCAGCCCGAGAACAACGTCGTGCGCGTGGCGGTGCAGGCTCTCAGCGCGGTGTGCGGCGGCGCGCAGTCGATCCACACGAACGGCTTCGACGAGGCGCTGGCCCTGCCCACCGAGTACAGCGCGCAGGTCGCGTTGCGCACTCAGCAGCTCCTCGCTCACGAGGCGGGCGGAACCGACACGGCCGATCCTCTCGGCGGCTCCTACTTCATCGAGGCGCTCACGGACGAGCTCGCAGCCGAGGCGTGGGAGCTGATCGAGCGCGTCGACGAGCTCGGCGGAGCCGTCGCCGCGGTCGAGCAGGGCTTCATCCAGGACGAGATCGAGCAGGCGGCATTCCGCTGGCAGAAGGAGGTCGAGGCCGGCGACCGCGTGATCGTCGGGGTCAACAGGTTCACCGAGGCGGCGGAGGAGCCGATCGAGCTGCATCGGCTCGATCCGGCTGCGGAGAAGCGCCAGCTCGAGCGGACTGCGAGGGTGCGCTCGGAACGGGACGCCGGTCAGGCCGAGCGCGCCGTCGCCGCGGTGCGCGAGACGGCGCGCGGCGACGGGAATCTCCTCATGCCGATGCGCGAAGCGCTCCGTGCGCGGGCGACGGTCGGCGAGATCTGCGACGCGCTCCGCGAGGAGTTCGGGACGTACGACGCGCAGCGCGCCTGAGGACTTAGTGGCTCAGAGCCACTAAGCCGATGCGCCCGAGTAGTGCCGCAGGCCGAAGCGCCAGAACCAGCGCGTGAACCCGAACAGCACGGCGGCGAAGCCGAGCGCGAGCAGGAGCGTCGGCCAGTGCAGCCGTGACGTCAGCGCCTCGGCCGGCACGGTGACCGCGAAGGCCACCGGCACCAGGAACGTGACGCTGTACCGCAGCCAGCCGGGATACACGCCCACGGGCCAGCGGCCCGTCTGGTAGATGCCCTCGAACAGCTCGAGGACGTGCTCCATCCGAACGACCCAGAAGGCGCCTGTCGTCAGGATCAGCCAGAAGCAGTAGACGAGCACCGCGCCGATCGCGAGCGCGAAGGCGAACGCCAGGGCGTCGAGCACTCCGATCGAGGTCTGGACGCCGCTGAGCCCGACGAACAGGAGGATCAGGCCCGAGATCACCTCGACGACCTGCCAGATCCGTACCTGCCTGACGCTGACGAGCACCTGCGCGTCCTCCGGCTTGGTCAACGCGTAGTCGAGCGTCCCCTGCTGGACGTCCTGCATCAGGAGCTCCATGTTCGGCTGGATGAAAGTGTGGATGAAGCCGCCGAGGAGGATCTGCACGCCGAGAAGCGACAGCAGCTCCGACTCCTTCCAGCCGTTCAGCTCGTTCGTGTGCGAGTAGACCAGCGAGAGCATCACGAGGCCCGTGCCGACCTGGATCAGCGACTGCAGGAGCTGCACGAAGAAGTTCACGCGGTACTGCAGCTCGTTCAGCACGCCGACCCTGAGGTAGAGCCAGCTGACACGCAGCGTGTTCATGCGCCCACCGCCGAGAAGCGCTTGATCGCCGCGCGCCAGGCGAAGGTGAAGAGGACGTAGCCGATCGCCGTCCACATCACCTGAGAGCCGAGCCCGAGCAGGAGCGAGCGTGTCGACATGTGGCCGACGAGCGACTCGATCGGGAACCCGAACGTCCACTTGAAGGGGAGGAAGTCGGCCAGTGTCTGGACCCAGCCCGGCATCAGCCGGAGCGGCACGAGGCGGCCGGAGAGCAGCATCTCGGTCGCCATGTAGAGGTCGAAGATCGCCGCGCCGCGCGTCGTCCAGAAGTTCAGCATCCCGATGGTCGCCTGGAACATCGTGCGCACGAAGTAGGCGCCCCAGATCGCGCAGATGAAGACTCCGATCTCGAGAACGGAGGGGTGTAGGTCGGGATGGAACACAGCGGAGAGGCCGATCGCGATCGGGATCCACAGCCCGACGACGACGAACTTCCAGCCGGCGAAGAACGCCAGGTCGTAGTGGAGGATGTTCAGCGGCCGCAGGAGGTCGCCGGCGAGCCGCCCTTCCCGGATCCGCCACTCCCAGAAGGGAGCGCCGAAGACGATGTTCATGTTCCGGACGAGCGTCCAGACGATGTAGTAGGCGGCGAACTGGCCCGCGGTGATCCCGTTCACCGAGCCGCCGTGACTGTTCGCGATCGTCGACCAGACGACGAGGTAGATGACCGGCTCGGCGATCATCCCGAGCATGTAGAAGTACTGCGCGACCCGGTACTGCAGCTGCGCGACGACGGCCGTGCGCATCATCGTCGCGTAGAAGTCCACGAGCGAGCGGAGTCGCCCCTCTTCCGGAAGTGCGGTCGCGTCGACGCTCATCGAGACTGCGCGAAGACGAGCTCGATCACGTCCTCGATCGGAGGCTCCTCGATCGTCAGGTCGAGCACCTGGTGCTCGGAGAGCAGGCGCGCTGCGACGCGGGACGTCTCCACCTTTGGGACGCGCAGCGTCACGAGATCGCCGTCACGATGGATGACTTCGCCGTACTCGTCGAGCGGAGTGGCGCCGTTCTCGAGCACGACGCCGATCGTCTTGTACGCGGCGAACTCGTCGGCGAGGCTCGCCAGCGCGCCGTCGAACAGGATCCGGCCGTGGTGGATGACGATCACCCGCTTGCAGAGAGCCTCGACGTCCGCCATGTAGTGGCTCGTGAGGAGCACCGTCGCGCCGTGGCGGCGGTTGTACTCTGCGACGAACGAGCGAATCCGCTTCTGCATCGTCACGTCGAGGCCGATCGTCGGCTCGTCGAGGAACAGGACCTGTGGGCGGTGAAGCAGCGAGCCGACGATCTCGACCTTCATGCGCTCACCGAGCGAGAGGTTGCGCACCGGCTTCCGGACGAGGTCGTCGACCTCGAGCAGCTCGATCAGCTCGTCGCGCATCGCGAGATAGTCCTCGCGGCGAAGGCGGTAGATGGCCCGGTTCAGCTCGAACGAGTCGAGCGCGGGGAGGTCCCATTGGAGCTGGTTCCGGTTCCCCATCACCATCGTCATGCGCCGTAGGTACTCGCGCTCGCGGCGCGACGGGACGTGACCGAGCACGCGGGCCTCGCCGGCCGTCGGGTAGAGCAGCCCCGACAGCATCTTGAGCGTCGTCGTCTTGCCGGCGCCGTTCGGGCCCAGGAACCCGACCACCTCGCCGGGCTCGATCTCGAACGAGATCGAGTCGACCGCGCGCACGTCGCGCGTCTTCCTGCGCACGAGGCTCTTCACGGCCGCGCCGAGGCCGGGCTCCCGCTCGGGAACGTTGAAGATCTTCGTAAGCTCGTGGACGTGGACGATCGCGGACGGCTCGGGCACGGCGCTCAACCTATCGACGAATGAGGATCCTCCTCGTCTCGCAGATGTATCCGGGCCCGACCGACCCGGATCTCGGCGTCTTCGTCCGGAGCCTTGAGGAGCAGCTCGCCGCGCGCGGCCACGAGGTCGAGCGCGCCGTTCTCGACCGTCGCGGAGCGGGAAAGCAGAAGTACCTCCGCCTGGCGCGGGCCACGCTCGCGCAGTCCCGGCGCTTCCGGCCCGACGTCGTGTACGCACACTTCCTCGTGCCCACGGGCCTGATCGCCGCCCTCGCCGGCGGCGCGCCGCTCGTCGTCACCGCGCACGGGCGGGACGTCCGGAACATCGGCTGGCTCCCGGGCATCGGCCTGGCGACGCGGCTCGTCGTCCGCCGGGCGGCGGCGGTGATCGCCGTCTCCGACTACCTGCGCCGCGAGCTCGAGGCGAAGGTGCCCGAGGCGCGCGGAAAGACCACGGTCGTCGACTCCGGGGTCGATCTGGCGCGCTTCCGGGTCGAGCCCTCGCCGGGCGGGCCGCCGAGGTTTCTCTGCGTCGGCTCGCTGATCGCGCGCAAGAACGTCGTGCGGCTCGCCGCCGCCTTCGAGCGGCTCGGGGAGGGCACCCTGACGTTCGTCGGCGACGGCCCTCTCCGCCCTCGCCTCGAAGGACGCCCGGGGATCGAGCTCACGGGCATCCTCCCCTACGACGAAGTGCCCGCCCGTATCGCGGCGTCGCACGTCGTGTGCCAGCCGAGCCTGATCGAGCCCTTCGGCCAGGCAGTGCTCGAGGCGATGGCCTGCGGACGCTCGGTGGTGGCGACGCGAATCGGAGGCCCGCCGGAGTTCGTCCCGCCCGATGCCGGCGTGCTCGTCGACCCGGCCGACGAGGCCGCGCTCGCGGACGCCTTGCGCGCGGCTGCGTCGTTCCCCAGGCCGAACGAGGCGGCCAGGGCGGCCGCCGGCGAGCACGACGTCAGGCGTCAGGCGGAGCGGGTGGAGGAGGTCCTCCTGCGAGCTTCTGCAGGTCGGCGAGCCTGATCGCGACCAGCGGCCCGACCGACTCCTCGAGGCCTGCCTCGCGCGCAGCTTCGAGCGCCTGCTCGTAGCTCTCGCGCACCCTCGCCGGGTCGACCCCCTGCTTGAGCCTGTTGTCCCCCCTGACGAGGAGCTTCTGAATCCGCTCCCTTGCTTCGTCCTCCTTCACGAAATGACCGTAACAAGTCACATTTCCAGGAACCGACCATCACGTTCGGCACTGGTACCCTGACCGCGCGATGGTCCAGGTTCTCGCAGTCGTCCAGGTGCTGCTCTCGATCGGGCTGGT
>DATDDZ010000015.1:0-20871 GCA_036523555.1 Gaiellaceae bacterium | reverse complement strand
AATCTCTTGAAGCGGCCGTGGACGTCCGGCGGGCATCCAGGCGGCGAACTCGCAGAAGTAGTTCGCCCAGCCGACCAGGCTCTCGGGATTCGCGTTGTCGATGCTGCCGCCGACGGCGAGGACGTCCCCTCGGTGCGCCTCGACGAGCTCGTCGATCCAACGTGGATCGACGATGCAATCGGCATCCGTGAACGCGACGATCTGGGCACGCGCTCGCTCGACGCCGAGGTTGCGGGCGTCGCCCGGATACAGGCGCGTCCCGGACCGTACGAGCGTGACCCCGGGAAAACGCGAAGCGACGACCTCGGCTGTCCCGTCGGCGGAGCTGTCGACCACGACGATCTCGAATGGGACGGCAGTCTCGATCGCCGCGAGCGCGGTGAGGCAGGGCTCGATCGTCGCATGGGCGTTGTAGCTCGCGATCACGACCGAGACGTCTGGCGCCATCTCCCGCCGCCTGATTAGCCCCATGCCCTCAGCGAGTCAGGACGTCCCGGCGGTGACGGCGAACCCGAGCGACAGCGCGGCCGCGGTGACACACGCCTCATCCTGTTCTGCCGTTCCCCCACTCGCGCCGGCAGCGCCGATCAGCCGGCCTTCGGCGTAGAGAGGCACACCGCCCGCGTACACCACGATGCGCTCGTCGGTCGTGTTGAAGCCCCAGTCGTCGCCGCCCGGATGGGTGCTCGCCATGAAGTCGCCGCTCCGGACTCCCCAGAGGACCGCGGTGTAGGCCTTGCCGACCGCGAGGGCCATCGCGCCGAGCGCGGCTCCGTCCATGCGCTGGCTCGCCACAACCTGACCCGCCGGATCGACGACCGCGACCGCGAGGGCGAGCCCTTGCGAACCGGCCTCGGCCCTGATCCCCGCCGACAGCTCGAGCGCGAGCCCAAGTGACGGCCGGAATTCTTCGATCAGCCCGTCCACATGGCCATCCTAAGATGCCGAGCGGTTGATTTGGGCACAACCACCCGTTAGTGTCGTTTCAGATTTCTTTGACGGCATCTAGGGCGACTGCGACGAGGGCCCGAGGCCCCGAGGCCCAGAACGGGATCGAGGTCGGTGAGCGGCTCCGGGCAATCCGTCGCCTCCGCCGCGCGACGTTGCACGCGGTCGCAGAGCGTGCGGGACTGAGTGAAAGCTTCCTGAGCCAGGTCGAGCGCGGCAAGGCGAACGCGAGCGTCGCCTCGCTGACGCGAATCGCCGCAGTCCTCGGCGTCCACGTCGCGGACCTGTTCGAGCCGGGCCCCTCGCGGGCACACCCGCGCGTGTTGCAGCGAGACAGGAGACCGTCGCTCGAGTTCGGCAACCTCGGCTGCAAGTTCATGCTCACCCCTCGTCCGCTCGAGCACCTCGAGGTCTTCGCGGTGGAGCTCGATCCGGGCGGGTCGACCGGGGACGAGCTCTACACGCACGGTGACTCCGAGGAGCTGATCGTGGTCCTCGCCGGAAGGATCCACCTCCAGCTCGACGAGCAGGTCTTCGAGCTGGAACGCGGAGACAGCATCGACTACCGGAGCTCGATTCCGCATCGGGTGACGAACGCAGGTGACGAGGTCGCAGAAGTGATCTGGGTGATAAGCCCGCCGAGCTACTAGCACGAGAAGGAGGAACGGAATGACAGACGGCAGTGATCTTCTGGAGCGGCGGCTGAGCCGTGAGGATCTCCTCAAGCTCGCCGTTGCGACCGGCGGGGCGGGGCTTCTCGCCGGACGCAGCTCGATCGCCGACGCGGCGCGCAGCCAGCTGGCGGCGGAGAACGGCCGGCTGCAGGTGCTCGACTGGGCCGGGTACGGCAACGACGGCGGCCAGGCGATGTTCGCCCAGTACGTGAAGAAGTACCCCAAGAACAAGCCGCAGTTCACAGTCATGGCGAACGAGGCGGACGCACTCGCGAAGATGCGCGCCGGCTTGAAGCCGGACGTCTTTCGCCCCTATGTCGGCTGGGTCAAGTACTTCGCCACGAGCGGGCTCGTGCAGCCCTGGGACCCGAAGCTGATCCCGAACTTCAAGAACCTGAACCCGTTCATGGTCAAGGCCGGCCAGTACGGCGGCAAGCAATACGGAATCCCCGCCGACTGGGGCTTCGACGCCATCCTGTACCGACGCGACAAGGTGAAGCCGAAGCAGAACTCCTGGGACTTGCTCTGGGACCCGCGCTACAAGGGCAAAATCGCCTGGTACGACGATCCTGTCGAGATGCTCGTCGTCGCGGGCTACTACTTCGGCGTCAAGGATCCGTACAACCAGAGCGACGCCGAGCTGAAGAAGTCCCAGAAGTTCCTCATCTCCAAGAAGCATCTCGTCCGCACGATCTGGTCGTCGGAGACCGACATGGACAACGCCTTTGCCTCCGGTGACATCTGGATTGCGTATGCGTGGCCGAACGACTGGGTGCAGATGAAGGCGAAGAAGCTGCCCGTCGTTTACATGCATCCGAAGGAGAAGCCGATCGCGTGGGTCGGCATGCTCATGGTCGGCAAGGGCTCGCCGCGCTACCACCTGGCGCACGCGTACGCCGACGCCTGGAGCTCGACAAAGTCGGCGAAGTGGCTCGAAGACAACTACGGCTACGGCCACGCCAACATCAAGGCTCGCCCTGCGTCGAGCGATCTGCTGCGCGCTCTCAACCTCACGAACCCGAAGGCGGTGACCGAGCCCAACGCCCACCTCGACCGCGATGTGCCCCGTCGCGCGCTGTACGCGAAGCTCTGGCAGCAGGTGAAGGCCTCCTGACAGCGGTCAGGTAGACAAGGTGGCGCAGGCCGTCGGAGCGCAGGAGCGGCCCGGCAGGCGCCTGCGCGCACGGCTCGACGTGACGACGCCGAGCCTGCTCGGCCTGCCGGTCGCGTGGCTCGTCGCCTTCTTCCTCGTGCCGATTGCGATCGTCGCGGCGTACAGCCTCGACGCGCTTTCGCTCGACCCGGGCAAGCATCCGCTCACGCTCCAGGCCTGGCACGACTTCGTGCACAGCTCGGTGTACCTCGGGCTGTTCTGGAAGTCGGTGAAGATGTCGTTGATCGTCTCGGCGATCGTCGTCGTCCTCGCATACCCGCTCGCGTACTACCTTGCGCTTTCCGGGACGAAGCGGAAGTACGTCCTCCTGCTGATGCTGATCGCTCCGTTCCTGACGAGCTATCTCCTGCGCGTGCTCGCGTGGAAGGTGCTGCTCGGGGACAACGGGCCGATCAACACGCTGCTCTCCACGACGGGAGTGCGCTCGGCCGACCACCCGCTCACGCTGATCGACACGCGGTTCGCGGTCATGCTCGTGCTGGGCTACGTGTGGCTCCCGTTCGTTGCGCTGCCGATCTTCGTCTCGCTGGAGAGTCTCGACCGCCGTCTGCTCGAGGCGGCAAGCGACCTGGGAGCGAGCCGGCTGCAGTCCTTCCGCCGGATCACGCTCCCCCTGAGCTTCCCCGGGGTGCTCGCGGCATTCCTCTTCGTCTTCATCCCGACGATGGGCGAGTTCGTCACGCCGTCGCTCGTCGGCGGGGCGAGCGGCTACATGTACGGCAATCAGATCGTCGACCTCTTCGGCACCGGCTTCCCCGACTGGCAGACCGGCTCGGTGCTCGCGATCTTCCTGCTTGCAGTGGTCGCCGTCCTGACTGCGGTTTTCGCACGCTTCCTGCAGCCGGGCGAAGCGAAGGCGATCTGATGGACGTCGCGCTCTCGAAGAACGGCGCGCGCCTGCTCAGGACGTTCTTCGCGCTCGTCATCCTCTTCCTCTACGCACCGATCGTGATCTTGCTGATCTTCTCGTTCAACGACTCGGCGCTGCCGTCGTTTCCGCTCACCGGGTTCACGCTCCACTGGTACCACCAGTTCCTCACCAATGCGGACCTGAGGGGCGCGCTCGAGACCAGTGCAATCGTCGCCGCGCTCTCCAGTGCCGCCGCCGTCCTGCTCGGGATCCTGGCCTCGATCGCGCTTGTTCGCCGCCGCTTCCGCGGGAAGTCCGGAGTCTCGGCGCTGCTGCTGAGCCCGCTCGTGATCCCGCTGGTCGTCTTCGGGATCTCCCTGCTCCTGCTCTTCCACGCGCTCGGAATCGGACGCTCGATCCTCACGGTCGTGATCGGGCACATCGTCATCAGCCTCCCGTACACGATCCTCGTGCTGATGCCGCGCCTGCAGCAGATCGACCTTTCACTCGAGGAGGCTGCGTACGACCTGGGCGCGAGCCGTCTGCGCACGTTCCGCTCGATCACCCTCCCGTTGATCCTGCCCGCCGTCGTGTCCGCGTACCTGATCGCCTTCACGACGTCGTTCGACGAGTACGCCGTCGCCTCGTTCGTCGTGGGCTCGCGGGTCACGTTCCCGATCTACCTCTACTCGGCGCTTCGCTTCCCGAGCCAGCTGCCTCAGGTGATCGCGGTGGCGGTGGTCGTGATCACCATCTCTTTGACCGTGGTCGTGCTCGCGGAGATCGGCCGCCGCGCCGCCGAGCGCCGGCTCGAGGCGCCTTCGACCTAGCTGGCAGGAGCCGAGTCGGCGAGCACGGAGGCGTGCTCGGGATCCCAGGAGAGGGAGACGGCCGATCCTTCGGCAAGCGCGCCGATCGGCTCGTCGGCAAGGCGGTGGCACACGACTCGTCCCGCACGCGTCTGGACGTGGAACTGCGTGTACATCCCGAGATAGACGATCTCGGCGACCGTTCCATCGAGCGCCGAGCCTCCGTCCGCCGAGGGCCTGCCGTGCGGCCCGATCTGCACGCGCTCGGGCCTGACCGCCACGCGCAGCACGTCGCCGGCGTGGACGTCGCGGCCGACCGGAACGACGACTCGTTCGCTCTCGCCGAACCGCGCCACCGCGTAACCCCCGACGAGCTCGCCGACTGTCAGCTCGAGCGCGTTCAGCGAGCCGATGAAGTCGGCCACGAACGCGGTCCGAGGATGCTCGTAGATCTCGCGCGGGCTGCCGATCTGCTCCACCCGCCCGCCGTTCATCACGGCGATCTGGTCGGACATCGAGAGCGCCTCTTCCTGGTCGTGCGTGACGTACACGAAGGTCGTGCCGAGCTCGTGCTGGATGCGCTTCAACTCGAGCTGCATCTGCTTCCGCAGCTTCACGTCGAGCGCTCCGAGCGGCTCGTCGAGCAGGAGCGCCGCCGGCCGGTTGACAAGCGCGCGGGCGAGCGCCACCCGCTGTTGCTGGCCGCCCGAGAGCTGGCGCGGGCGCCGGCGCTCGAAGCCCTCGAGCTCCACGACCCTGAGCATCTCGTTCACGCGGTCCCGGTGCTCGGCCCTCGGCACGTGCTTGACCTTGAGGCCGAACGCGATGTTGTCCTGGATGGACATGTGCGGGAACAGCGCGTATTGCTGGAAGACCATGTTCACCGATCGCCGTGCGGGCGAGACCCTCGTGACGTCCTGTCCTTGCAAGACGATGCGCCCCTCGTCCGGCACCTCGAAGCCCGCGATCATCCGCAGCGTGGTCGTCTTCCCGCAGCCGCTCGGGCCGAGCATCGAGAAGAACTCGCCTTCGCCGATCGAGAGCGTCACGTCCTGAACCGCGTCGACGGAGCCGAAGCGTTTCCTGACGCCTTCGACCGCGATCGCGACAGTGCCGTCGTTCGGCATCCGTGGCGAGTCTAAGTGACTGCTGTGTCGTGCACGGTGAGGACCACGTTGCCGATCTTCTCCCCCGTCTCGACGTACCTCGTCGCCTCGACGACCTGCTCCAGCGGGTAGCGGCGGTCGATCACGGCGCGGTACTTCCCCGCCTCGATCAACTCCTTCAGGAAGAGGACGTCCTCCTTCCTGTAGCGGGCTACTCCCAGCGTCGCCTTCTTGTCCCCGATCAGTCTGGTGAGGAGAACGACGAGGGGAAAGTGCCACAGGAACCCGAGGTCGGTGTCGATGAAGATCCCGCCCTCCTTCAGCGAGCGCCTGCACCGCCTGAACGACTGCTTGCCGACCGCGTCGAAGATGACGTCGTACGTCTTGCCGCTCTTCGTGAAGTCTTCCTGCAGGTAGTCGATCACGACGTCCGCGCCGAGCGACCGGACCAGCTCGACACTCTTGGTGTTGCATACCGCGGTGACGTCCGCCCCGAAGTGTTTCGCCAGCTGCACCGCCGCAGTTCCGATCGATCCCGAGGCGCCGTAGACGAGAATGCTCCGACCTTTGCGGAGGTCTGCCTTCCTCAGGCACGACAATGCGCTGATCGCTCCGTCGCAGACCGCCGCGGCTTCCTCGAAGCTCATCCCTTTCGGCTTGTGCGCCAGCGGGCGATTGGCCCGCATGCACACGAACTGCGCATTCGCGCCGAACCCGCTGACGCCGAACACGTGGTCACCCGGCTCGAGCTCGTCGACGCCGGAGCCGACCGCCGCGACCTCTCCGGCGAGCTCGCTGCCGAGGATCCTCCGCTTCGGCCGACGCATGCCGATGAAGTACCGGATGAAGAACGGACGGGCGCTGCGCCAACCGCAATCCGTCCGGTTGACCGTTGTGGCGTGGACCCGGACGAGGACTTCGCCGTCCGCGGGCACCGGCCGCTCGACCTCCTCGAGGTGGAGGACCTCGGGAGGCCCGTACCTGTCGTAGACGACCGCCCTCACCGGCTCACTTCTTCTCGTCGAGTCGCTGGAGGCGATGGATCGGCCCACCGTGGCTCCAGGCCCGCCCTGCCCGGTAGAGCTCGGCCGGCCTCCCACCCGCAGGCCCCGGATGTGCTCGCCGGCCGGTGGGGATCACCCAGCCGCCCTCCGAGACGACGCTGCGGCGGAAGTTCGCGGCGTCGAGCTCGACGCCCCACACAGCCTCGTAGACGGCCCGCAGCTCCGCGAGAGTGAACGTCTTGCCGAGGAAGGCCGTGGCGATCCCGGTGAGGTCGAGCTCGACGCGGACCCGCTCGATCGCGTCGCGCACGATCCCCAGATGGTCGAATGCCAGCTCGACCTTCCCGCTCAGGACGTCTGAGGCGGGGATCAGCGCGGCGGCTGCGGCATCCGAGCCTCCGGCAACCGCGCCGACGTCTCGGAGCACCGCGAGGTACGCGACCGTCACCACGTTCATCCGGGGATCGCGCCCCGGGTCGCCGTAGGCGCCGAACTGGGTCAGCAAGCTCGCAGCGTCGACGCCGGTCTCCTCGACCAGCTCTCGCCTCGCCGCTTCGTCCAGAGTCTCGCCGGGACGCTTGAAGCCGCCCGGAATCGCCCACATCCCTTCGAAGGGCGCCTCGCCGCGGCAAACAAGGAGCACGTGAAGCAATCCCTCCGACATGGTCAGCACTACTACGTCCACCGTCACCGCGAACGCCGGAAAACCGGCCGGGTCGTAGCTCGCCGGAACGCCCGCATCCGTCGTTTTGGTCTTCATGACCCTTACTCTACGCGAGGGTTATGGTCTTGTCAACCAAAACGCTCAGACGCGCGCAACCTGCCGAAACGCGGATAGATTCGCGCAAGAGAGAATCAGACGACACTCCCGCTGCCCGACGACCCGACACTCGCAGGTGCAGCGGTGGCGCTGCGGGACACCGGCCAATGGGCCGACGTCGTCGACCGCGACTGGTGCTGTGTCTACACCACCGACGATCAACGTCGTATCTACGGAGGCCTGACGGAGCTCGCGCCGGTCGCGATCGGCGAGCACTACTTCGGGCTCGAGGCGAGCCGCACGAGGTTGCGCTGGCGAAGCGGCCCCAACACACGGGAGCTCGAGCGCGAGCTGTTCACGGTGTTCGGCGGTCTACGACTCAGCCGAGCTCGGCCTCGATCTGGATCGCATCACCTATACAACGCTTGGTGACCTGCGCACGGCGACCGAGAAGGCTCGTCGTGACGCCCCCGCGATCCCCGTCTGCGAGGTCTAGACGCACGTCAAGCCGGTGGGACTTCGAGGTGCTTGGCGACCACCTTCCCCTGCGCGTGCCCGGCGCCGAGGTACCTCAACGCCTCGGGAAGCTCGCTGAAGTCGTACTCCCTGTCGATGACCGACGTCACCTTCCCTGCCTGGACCAGCTCTGCGACGCCCTCGAGACTGTCCCTGGTGATCGTGGCCAGGAACGGAACGGCTCTCCGGCTCCCGCCGAGCGTCACCAGTCGCACCCAGGCCACGTGGCCCAGCGGACCGATCCAGCGATTGGTCTTCGGCCCCCCGACGACGACAACGACCGCCTCGTCTTCGAGCACGCGCTTGCAGTCCGACCACGACCGGTTCCCCGCGATGTCGAGCATCAGGTGGTACCGCTCCCCACGAAGAGTGAAGTCCTCCTGCGTGTAGTCGACGACGTGGTCTGCACCGATGGACCGGACGAGGTCCAGATTCCGCGTGCTGCACACGCCGGTCACTTCCGCTCCGAGCGCCTTGCCGACCTGCACGGCAAAGGTGCCCACGCCTCCCGACGCACCGTTGACGAGAACCCGCTGTCCTGACTGGATCCCTCCCTTGTCGCGAAGGCCCTGAAGCGCCGTAACGGCTGCCACGGGAAGAGCCGCTGCCTCCTCGAAGCTCAGGTTGGCGGGTTTCGGAACGACGCCGCGGCCCTCGGGCACGCACACGTAGTCGGCGAAGGCGCCGCTTCGTCCACCGAAGACCTCGTCTCCCGGACGGAATCGCCGAACGTTCCTGCCGACGGACTCGACCGTCCCGGCGAAGTCGACACCCAGCGCTCCGGTCTTCGGCTCGAGCAGGCCGGCCTGGAGGCGCACGAGGTAGGGATCGCCCGTCAGCGTGTGCCAGTCGACGGGATTGACGGACGAGGCATGGACGCGGACGAGGACGCCGTCGTCGGCGACGGCCGGCTTCTCGACCTCCCGGAGCTCGAGGACCTCGGGTGGGCCGTATCTCTCGTAGCGGAAGGCCTTCATCGTGTCTCCCTCGTACACCTCCCACGGAGACTGCTGACCGTCATTCGTAATAAGCAGATCACCGCGGATCTTCAGCGACCAAGCCGCGTCCGGCGCCGGATGCCTAATCTCCGCTGAACCGCCTGGTCCTCCTCCCCGTCCTTGACCGCACCCCAGACAAACAGCGCGCCGACGAGAACGACCGGAACGAACAGGAACAGGAGCACGGCCACCGTGAGAGCGACGTTCACACCTCCATTCTCCCCTCAGCCGTCGTTTCCAGTCCTGCACCGCCCCGTATCCTCGATTTGCAAGCGATGAGCGAGCCTCTGCGTTGGGGACTGATCGGCACAGGCGGCATCGCCGCGTCCTTCGCTGCCGACCTGATGTTCACGGAGTCCGGTCGAGCGGCCGCGGTCGGGTCTCGCCGGATGGATTCAGCGAACCGTTTTGCCGACCGGTTCAACATTCCCAACCGGCACCCGAGCTACGAGGCGTTGGTGGCCGATCCTGACGTCGATGTCGTGTACGTCGCGACTCCCCACCCAATGCATCACGCCAATGCGCTTCTCGCACTGCGTGCCGACAAGCCGGTGCTCGTTGAGAAAGCGTTCACGATGAACGCCACGGAAGCCGAGGAACTCGTGACCACCGCGCGCGCGGCGGGCCTCTTTCTGATGGAGGCGATGTGGACGCGGTTCTTGCCCCATATCGCCGAGATTCGCCGGCTGCTTGCAACAGGTGCCCTCGGCGAAATCGTTGCGGTCACCGCTGACCACGGGCAGTGGTTTGCGCGGGACTCCGACTCTCGACTGTTCGCTCCCGAGCTCGGCGGCGGCGCCTTGCTCGACCTCGGCGTCTATCCGGTTTCGTTCGCGTCGATGGTTCTTGGGAAGCCTGACCGCATTGTGACGCTCATCGACCCCGCGTTCACAGGGGTCGACGGACAGACGTCGATGCTCTTCGGGTATCCGAGTGGTGCTCACGCTCTCCTGACCTGCACCCTCTCGGCGAAGAGTCCGACCCGGGCGGCGATCGTCGGCACGGATGCCCGCATCGAGATCGACGGCGACTTCTACGCGCCGACTTCCTTCGACTTCATCTCGCGAGCCGGAGAGCGGACCCGTTTCGAAGCGTCGCATCAGGGCCGTGGTCTCTGGCACCAGGCGGCGGAGGTGGCCAGGTGCCTCCACGAAGGTCTTCTCGAGAGCCCCTTGATGCCGTTGGACGAGAGCGTCGAGATCATGAGGACAATGGATGTGGTCCTCGCCCAGGCAGGCGCGAACTAGTCTCAGCCCCGTGTGGCAGAGCCGGTTGACGCGCAGGGAACCGCGGGCGCGTTGCTCGCTGTCCAAGCCGGTCCTAGGGGCGCTGGCTACCCTCGCCGCGGCGTCCGCATGTGGCGCCTCCCTCGGCGGAAGCGCCATGCCACCGCCGGCAAGGATCAACCGGATTCTGCAGAGGTTGACGCAGGTGCAGCGTTCTGGAGCTGTTGCGTTGCTCGAAACGCGCGGTGGTGAGTGGCGAGGTGCAGCGGGGCGCGCAGCCGGTGGGAAACCGGCCGCTGTCGGCGATCGCTTTGGTATCGAGAGCGTCACGAAGACGTTCGTCGCGGCCGTCGTCCTGCAGCTCGTCGGCGAGGGACGACTCTCGCTGGACGACACCGTCGAGCGGTGGCTGCCGCGGCGGGTTCGCGATGGCCGGCGCATCACGATTCGCGAGCTCCTGAACCACACGAGCGGCCTCGCGCAGGGGATGCCGACCGAGTTCCAGCCACTACGTGAACAGCCACCGCTGCTCTTTCGGCCGGGCTCGTCGGAGTCGTACGCGAATTTCAATTACGCAGTGCTGGGTGCGATCATCGAAAAGGTGACCCACGTGCGCCTGGATCGCGTCGTAGGGGATCGCGTCTTCGAGCCACTGCACTTGACGGCCACGAGCTTCGGGCCGACACACGAGTCGGGTGCGGCGCCGCCCGCCTGGCTCGGAGCTCCCGAGATTCGTGCTGTTCCGGTGACCGGTGACGTCGGCGTCGTGTCGACCACAACAGATTTGGCGACGTTCTACTCGGCGCTGCTCGGCGGCAAGCTCGTGCCGAAGGCCGAGCTTGCGGCGATGGAGCGAACCGTCGGAGCGGGGACGGACCCGCAAGCGGGGCTCGGGGTCTTTCGATCGTCGCTGCCATGCGGCATCGCCTGGGGACACGGAGGTAACGACAGCGGGTACTCCGACCAGGTGTTCGCGTCCCCAGACGGCTCGACGATCGTTGTCGTCGCGCAGAACACCATGAACGAGACTGCGACGAGCGAAGCAGCCGCTGCGATCTTCTGCGCCGCCCGTAAACGCGCCGGGAGCTAGTTGAGGCGGCGAGAATCGGACCCGCAGAGACGCTCGCGCGAAGGACGGTTATAGAATTCGGCCGCCTCAGATCGCCGGCTCAGGCCCTGCGATCCCAGCGTCCACGCCATCCGACCCCGGGGAGGTCACGTGATGAGCAGCCGACTTCGGCGTTCCCTTGTTCTGACGACCCTGCTGGCCCTCCTGCTCGCGGTATCCGGCGCCGCGGCGACGACCGGCGCGGCGGCCAACCCGCCGAACACCAAGGTCTCCGGTATCGACGTCGACGCGACGACGATCCCGCAGCTCGAGCAGTTGATGAACTCGCACCGAATCCACTCCGTCGAGCTGACGAACTTCTACCTCCGGCGCATCCGCCAGCTCAACCCGATGCTCAACGCGGTGATCACCGTGAGCCCGACGGCCCTCGCCGACGCACGCGCGGCCGATGCTGCGCGACGCAGCGGCGACCACCGTCCGCTGCTCGGGATTCCGATCATCGTCAAGGACAACATCGACACCACCGGCATGCCGACGACGGCCGGCTCCTGGGCACTCGCCCGAAGCACGCCCGGCGACGCGTTCATCGCGCAGAAGCTGAAGGCCGCCGGCGCGATCATCATCGGCAAGGCGAACCTGTCCGAGTGGGCCAACTTCCGGTCCGGCCCGTCGTCGAGCGGCTGGAGCGGCATCGGTGGCCAGACGAACATGCCCTACGTCCTCGATCGCAACCCGTGCGGCTCGAGCTCGGGCTCCGGCGTTGCCGCGGCTGCCGATCTCGCGGTCGCAGCCGTCGGCACGGAGACGGACGGCTCGATCGTCTGCCCGTCCGGCGCCAACGGCGACGTCGGGATCAAGCCGACACTCGGGCTGTGGAGCCGCGCAGGTGTCATCCCGATCAGTGCCAACCAGGACACGGCCGGCCCGATCGCCCGCAACGTCACCGACGCTGCGGTGCTCCTCGGCGCCGCGACCGGGGTCGATCCGAACGACGCGGCGACCGCCGATCAGGCCGGGCACGCATTCACCGATTACACGCAGTTCCTCAACGATCACGCCCTCCGGGGCAAGCGGATCGGCGTCTGGCGCGCCGGCACCTATGACCCGGCGTTGGTGGGCTCGGTCGTCGAGCCGATCCTCAACAACACGATCGCCGCGCTGAAGGCCGAGGGTGCGACCGTGGTCGACCCGACGGACATCGACCTGTCGGCGGCCGCGAACGAGTTTCCGGCGCTCCTGTGCGAGTTCAAGACCGACATCGCGACGTACCTCCAAACGTACGTCCACGGTACGAACCCGGTGTCAGGCCAGCCGTACCCGCGAACGCTCGCCGACCTGATCGCTTTCGATGCGGCTCATCAGAACCTCGAGGGACCTTGGAACGATGCGGTCTTCGAGGCGGCCGACGCGACGAACGGCCGCGACGCCAATTGCACTGCCCTCCGGGAGGCGACGACGCCGCCAATTCAGGCCGCAATCGACCAGCTCATGACTGCGAACCACCTCGATGCGATCATCGCCCTGACGAACGGCCCGGCGTGGCCGACGAACGGCGATCCGAATCTCGGCGATCTCAACGGCCACTTCGAGCTCTTCGTGGGCTCGTCGACGGCGGCTGCGGTGTCGGGGTACCCCGACATAACGGTGCCCGCAGGCTACGACGCGGGACTGCCGCTCGGGATCACCTTCATCGGCCGTCGCTGGACGGAACCGAAGCTGGTCGGCCTCGCCTACGACTACGAGCAGGCGACGCACGTTCGTGTCCCGCCGCGGTTCATCCCGACGATCGGCGACGCACTGTTCCCCGGCATCCCAAACCCGCCGGCTCTGATGCGGGCGCAGCGGCACCAGGCGACCCAGGGTCGGCACGACCTCGTCGTGGGCTTGCGGTAGAGGAACATCGCGGAAACGACGAAGCCCGGCCATTCCGCCGGGCTTCGTCGTTTTGGCCGACGGGAGAGGTGGTCCGAACCGGACAATGCGCAAACCAGATTCTCGTCTCGGCTCGACGTAGACTCGCGTAGCAACAGCAGGTCGTCGAGGCCGCGCGGGCGGCAAGCGCCAGAAGGAGCTCTGTGCGACTCGAGTCGTTGTGCAGGATCTCGATGCGATACCTGGCCGGGAGCTGGCATCGGCCCTACGGCTCTCGCAGCGGGGATGAAGAGGCGCTGGGCTTCGGCCACGGTGACGGAGCTGTCAGCGGCGAGATCGAGGGGGAGCTGTTCTGGGCGAACTCTCCACGACGCCGCCAAGACGGCGTGTGGACGCCAAACCTGCGCGGCAGGATCGCCTTGCGCGATGGGAACGAGCTACTCCTTTCGATCCACGGCCAGAGCGTGCAGGAGAGCGTGCCCGGTGACCGACGTGCGATCCTTGCGCGCGTCGAGTTGACGACCGAAGCAGAGCCATACCGCTGGCTCAATACCTGCTTCCTCGTCGGAGAAGGCGAAATCGACGAGGCGCGTGAGCACTGGTGGCTCGACATCTACGTCTGTGTGAATGAGCAGGCTCAAGGCTCACCCGCGATCGGCGCCGAGCCACCGGAGCGGTTCCGCCAGCGCGGGCGGCCGGGTGACGCGTAGCAGCTGCCGGCGCGACGTCGCGGCGAACATGTCTGCGCAATATCAGCTATGGAGGAGGCGGGAATCGAACCCGCGAAATGTTCCCGCCGTAACCAAAGCCGATTGTCTCCTAGGCGCCTACGTGGCGCGTTTCAGGATGCGCAGGGGAAACGCGATTTCGGGGTTGCGCAACGTGTAGTCGAGGCCGCCGTTCGGTGCGATGGGCAGTCGGGCAACCGTCTTTAACGGCGGCGTCTTCTGAAAGCATCCTCAGAGAGAGGCGACGTCGAACCAACCACCAGCCGGACCGTCCGCACAACCACAGGCGCCAGCTCTGCGAGCAGCTCGTCAGTCGCGCACGCTCTGCGCGTCCCGGTGCGACCCTCGATGACCGGCATCTCCATCGTCACCTACATAAGTGTGACGAGACGCCCGAAAGGTTGGGCCGTGCGAAAAACGCGCCCGGCGCGCGTGACTAGATGCAGCTCTGCCGTGTGGGAGTACGATCAACCGATGCCCAGCTCAGTGGGCACTTTGGCAACACCACTCCGCGCCGATGCGTAGTCTGATGGCCGTTGGCGCAGTCCTGCTCGTTTCCGCGAACGGGTGTGGCAGCGGAAGCACGACCCTCAAGTCGGCCTCGACGGCGAAGACAGGCGCGCTCGGAGCGTTCACCGTTCATGTCGGCGGTCGTAGCGTGTCCGGACGATGTCGCGGAAAGGTCGTTGCAGGAAAACCGACGTTCGTGCTCGAGGCTGGGCAAGGAAACGGATCGGAGCAGCTGCAACCGATCGCCGATGTGCTCGCCCGATCTGGGCTCGTGTGCAGCTACGACCGAGCCGGCTTCGGTTCGAGTGATCCTGCCGTGCGATTTCCGCGGCGAGTCAGTGATCTGGTCGCCGACCTAGATGCCGTCCTTGCGCAGAAGAGACTGCCGCGTCCATATCTACTCGTGGGCCAGTCCCTTGGCGCGTTGATCGTGCTTCTGTACATGCAGATGCATCCCGATGATGTCGCGGGGGTCGTGGCGATGAACCCAGGGCCCCCGTACCACGATTGGCTGCGACGCCTGCGACCGATCGTCACGCCGGAGGAACTTCGAGAAAACGAGATTGAGCCGCTGTCCGGAAGCGTTCCGGAGGAACCAGTCGACGTCCGTCAATCGGACGACTTGCTGGCGAAACCGTTCCCAGGCGATATCCCGTACACGGTCATGTTCGCCGAGGACTGCGGCGGCGCCACCGATCCGTACTGCAACAAAGTCGTCCGCCAACTCGAGCAAACCCAGCATGAGCTCGCCCGGCTCACTCCTAGAGGCCGATTCGTCAGTGTGAGGGGAGCCGGCCACGAGATCTACCTGACCCACCTGCACCGAGTCCTCGCGGCGATCGAGGATGTTGCGGAGCGAGCGAATTGAGGTGGAGGCGGCGGGAATCGAACCCGCGCAAGGTTCCTCTCGGCGCGACGCGGGGCCTTTGATGCTCACCCCGGCGTTGTCGTAGGCTCCGACCGTGACGACGGCCACGTTCATCCGCCCCGATGGGAAAGAGAAGGTGACGGGCTCCGGCCGGTACACGGCCGACCTCAATCTCACCGGCCAGCTGCACGCGAAGCTCCGCTACGCGGATCACACGCACGCACGCATCGTCGCCATCGACACGACGAAGGCTCGCGCCCTGCCCGGCGTCCTCGCGGTTCTCACGCACGAGGATGTCCCGGACGTGCGCTACGGGATCATGGTCAAGGATCGCCGGCTGTTCGCGAAGGAGCGCGTGCGTTTCGAGGCCGATGTCGTCGCCGCCGTCGCCGCGCTGACGCCCGAGCTCGCCACTGAAGCGGCCGCGTTGATCGAGGTCGAATACGAGCCGCTGCCGGCGGTTTCCGAGATCGAGACGGCCGCCTCCGACGGCGCGCCGCTGATCCACGAGGAGTGGGCCTCCTACGAGGGCGACGACGAGATGGGCCGCGACGGCAACGTGCTCGGCTACTCCACGATCGTCAAGGGAGATGCCGCGGCCGCGCTCGCGGCGGCCGACGTCGTTGTCAAGGGCCGCTACCTCGTCGACGCCTCTCAGGGCGCTCCCATCGAACCGCGGGCGATTCTCGCCCAGTGGCAGGGCGACCGCGTGACCGTCTGGTCGTCGACGCAGGTGCCTTTCGCCGCGCGGAGCGGAGTCGCACATGTCCTCCAGATCCCCGAGTCCAACGTGCGCGTGATCGTGCCGCTCCTCGGCGGCGGGTTCGGCTCCAAATGCGACTTCCACTTCGAGGGTCACGTCGCGGCGCTCGCGCGCGCCGCCGGCCGGCCGGTCAAGCTGGTCTTCACGCGCGAGGAGGAATTCGTCGCTCCGGATCACCGTCGCGAGGGGATGGTGATCGAGCTCGAGAGCGGCGCGAGGTCGGACGGGACGATCGTCGCCCGCCGCGGCAGGCTCGTGCTCGACGGCGGCGCCTACTGCGGCGAGGGCGGCTTCTTCGCCCAGCTCGCCGCAATGCATGCCTGTGGTCCGTACGAGCTCGAGAACGTGGACGTCTCGTCGACGCTCGTCTACACGAACAACCAACCATCGGGCTCGATCCGCGCGCCGACCGCGCCTCAGGTCTGCTGGGCGGTCGAGCAGCACACCGACGAGCTGGCCGAGGCCCTCGGGCTCGACCCGGTCGAGCTGCGACGGCGCACGCTCCTGGGCGAGGGCTCCGTCAGCCCAACCGGGCAGGTCTTCGGCAAGCTCGGGATCAAGCAGACGCTCGAGCGTGCTGTCGAGCTGATCGGCGCGGACGGCACGCCGGCCGAGGGCGAGGCGGTCGGCGTGGCATGCGGCTGGTGGCCTTCGTTCGGCGTCCCCTCGGGCGCGTACGTGAAGCTGAACGGCGACGGCACCGGCACCATCGTCACGGGCGCGCAGGAGAACGGAAGCGGCGCCGTGATGGGGTTGCCGCTCCTCGTCGCCGAGGAGCTCGGGATGCAGCCCGGCGACTTCTCGATCCTCTACCAGGACACCGACGCGGGCCCGTGGGACATGGGCTCGTCCGGGTCGCAGACGACGTTCAACAACGGACGCGCCGTCGTCGAGGCCGCCCGCGAGGTGCGCGACAAACTGCTCGACCTCGCCGCCGAGAAGCTCGAGGTGGCGCGCGAGGACCTCAGGCTGGCCGACGGAGCGGTGAGCATCGTCGGGGCTCCCGATCGCTCCGTCTCGATCGCCGAGCTTGCCGGCGAGGGGACGGCGATTCTCGGCAAGGGTTCGGGAGCCGTGCCGGAGAACCCGCCGGCGGAGCCGGGCGAGGGCTGCCTCGGCCGCCTCGGCATGGAGTCCTTCCTCGAGCCACAGCTCTTCACACACGCAGTTCGCGTCAAGGTCGACCGCGAGACGGGCGTTGTGCGCGTCCTCCAGGTCGCCGCCGCACATGACTCGGGCACGATCGTGAACCGGATCGGAGCGGACGGGCAGGTCTACGGCGGCGTCGTCATGGGGATCGGACAGGCGCTCTCGGAGCGCACGGAGTTCGACGACCAGGGCCGCCAGCGCAACCCGCACCTCCTCGACTACAAGCTCGCGACCGCCTCCGACGTACCGCGGATCGACGTGAACTGGATCGAGAACCCGGCGGAGAACGGGGGCCCGCAGGGCTCCAAGGGAGTCGGCGAGCCCCCGAGCGTGCCGACGGCGGGCGCGATCGGAAACGCGATCGCGAAGGTGATCGGAGCGCGCGTCCGCGAGCTTCCGATGACTCCCGAGCGCGTGTGGGCGGCCGGCTCGTGACCGAGTCGTACATCGCTGCCGAGTCTGTCGAGGGCGCGCTCGCGGCGCTGGCGAGCGGCGCGCGTCCCGTCGCAGGCGGCACCGACCTCGTGGTCGGCGCGCGCCAGGGCAAAGCGCCGCTCCCCGACAGCATCGTCGCGATCCACCGCCTCGCCGAGCTGCACGGCGTCGCACTGGACGGAGGCACACTGCGCCTGGGCGCCCTGACCACCCACGAGGAGATCGCAGAGAACACACTCGTTCTCGAACGCGTGACCGCGCTTGCGGACGCGGCCGCGATCGTCGGCTCGCACGCGACCCGAGCCCAGGGCACGGTCGGCGGAAACCTGATGAACGCCTCGCCCGCGATGGAGATCGGCGGGCCGCTGATGTGCTTCGGCGCCGCCGTGACCCTGCGGTCGCAGGGCGGCGAGCGCTCGGTCGCGGTCGCCGACCTCTTCGCCGGGCCCGGCAAGACGATCGCGGAGCCAGACGAGCTCCTGACCGAGGTGGCGGTGCCGCTTCCTCCCGAGGCGACCGGGAGTTGTTACGCCCGTCTCGAGTACAGGCAACAGATGGAGATCGCGGTCGTCGGCGCCACCGCGATCGTCACGCTCGCGGGCGACCGCGTCACGGCGGCCAAGCTCGCGATCACCGCCCTGGCGCCCACGGTCAGGCTCGTGCCTGCGGCGGAAGAGGCCCTGGTCGGCTCGGACGGCGAGCGCGCCGCCGCCGAACTGGCGGCCCAAGCCGCAGCAAAGGCGAGCGAACCGATCTCCGACGTCCGCGCCTCCGAGGCCTACCGGCGCGCGATGACGGCGGTGCTCACCCGCCGCGCGATCGAAGCAGCCGTCGCGCGCGCCCGCGGCATCTCCGTCCCCGTCCCTGCCAGCCGCTTCCTGCACGCAGCCGGATGAGCGTCCCGCTCACCTTGACCGTCAACGGCGTCGCGTACCCGCTCGAGGTGGAGCCGGGCACCACGCTACTTCGCGCTGTCCGCGAGCACGTCGGCCTCACCGGCGCCAAGGAGGGATGCGACGACTCGGAGTGCGGCGCCTGCATGATGCTGCTCGACAGCCGGCCGGTCAACGCCTGCTCCTACTTGGCACTGCAGGCAGAGGGCCGTGCCGTCACGACCGTCGAGGGGCTTGCCGCCGACGGCGGCCTCTCCCCCTTGCAGGAGGCCTTCCTCGAGCACGGCGGCGTCCAGTGCGGGTTCTGCACCCCCGGGATGCTGATCTCCGCGACGGCCCTCCTCGCCAAGCACCCGCGCCCGAGCGAGGAGGAGGTCCGCATCGGCCTCTCCGGCAACCTCTGCCGTTGCACCGGCTATGACGGAATCGTCAAGGCCGTGCTCACCGTCGCCGCTGCCGGGAAGTGATGAGTGGAGGCGGCGGGAATCGAGCGGCCGATTCGTGTTGGGTTGCGCTTCTTGTCCGTTACGTTGGCACTCACCGGGGTTCTGTTGGCGGGCTGTGGGAGCGGTGATGACCGCGCTCAGGTCGAGGACAGCCTGCGGGACTATCTGGGCGCTGTGAACCCCGAGCAGACTTCCTTCCCTGTGGGAGCGGGGATCCCGCGGGTAAGGCGCAACGCCTGCAAGGACAGGCACGTCAAAGTTCAAAAAGGGAAGCTTCTCTCGGATGCGGCCGGGCAGTGGAGGGCGAGGTTCCCAGAGGAGGTCGCGCTTTGGTCGTGCGTCGTCACATTCGGAAGCGTCGTACAGCAAGCGACCGTCGCTGTGACGGGCAGCACCAAGGTCGTCTGGGCAGTGGCTCTCCCGCTCGACGCGTTCCCCGTAAGTGAAACGGCTCACACGTATGCGGGCATCACCTGCAGATGGCCGATCACCGCTCCTGACGACGTAGCAATCTGTCAGCTCGCGACTGAAACGGGATTCGCGGTCGCCGTCGCCAGGCGCTTCGTCATCGTTCTGTCATGGAAGACCGGGAAACGGGTGTTCGTCAGAAACCAATCTGACCAATCTCCCGGTTTCGGACCGCTGAACGACAAGCGGATATTCCACTCGGAGACGCACCGCGGCATTGTCTGCTACTGGTCGAGGACGGGAGGCGGGACCGCGCTCTGCAGCAGAGCCGATAGGCACGGCTACCTCGCCGGAGTTTCCAGGTCAGCGGCGATCGTCCTGAACGAGCACAGCAAGATCGTCTTCCTGCGGAACCACTCCTGAAACAGCGTCCCACCACAATCCATCAGGGCGGCCGCTGACCCCGACTGCCACGATCTACCGAACCGGCCGATTGACCGCTCCAGAAACCCGGAGGGGCGACGGCTCCGGCCCCAGCTTAGCGTTGCATCTTCCCTAGTTGGCGCGGCGGCGTCTTGCTTACGTAGACCTCGAAGCTGCCGACGGCCGTGTTGCCGGCTTTGTCGGTGGCGCTACAGATGACTTTCGTGTGCCCGATCGGGTACCGGTGAGGCGAGGCGGGCGTGCAGGTTTCGGGGATCTCTCCCTCGACTGCGTCGAGCGCGACCGGATAGAAGGAGAGCACTCGGCCATGCCGGTTCGTCGTCCGCGCATGCACCGATTCCGGCAAGCGCAGATCCGGCGGTGTCGTGTCCTTGATCAGTTGCAGCTGGCTGAGGACGATCGGCCGCAGAAACCGGCCGAGCGCGACCCCGCCGTCGTGGTTGAGGTGCACGACGTCTTTGAACAACCAGGGTTTGCCGGTCACCGTCGGGCCCCAGTCCGCCACGACGAGCTGGGGCCAGCGGGCTGGTGCTGCACGGATCTGGTCGTCGATCGAAAGCCAGACGCCCTCTCCTTCCTCGAGAGTCACCCAGACGACGCGTTGGACGCCATTGGCGAGCAGGGCCCGCATCACCTCATCGAGTCCGGCCGAATACGTGTCGGCGGTGTCGTTGTAGCCGACGTCGATCACGACGATCGGCCCGAGCTCGGTCCCGAGCTGCTGGATCACGTCGAGGGCGCTTGGCGGGTTGACGCCGGGGGCGTACGGGCAGCCGGCGGCGACGAGCTTGCGGCAACCGAAGGCATAGCCTCGGACGTCGAGTCCGGCGGAGAAGTCGTGCAAGGGGCCGGGATCCCAGAGCAGCGCGGTGCCGACGGAGTCGGTGATCACCGTCACGCGCGTCAGCTCGGCACCGGAGGCGGGCACGATCAGCACGGCGTACGCCAAGACCGACGCGAGTATGGCCGTCGCACGCACCCACCCTCCCTTGCAGGCCGTGGAGGGCACGCTCATTACAGCGGGAGCACCACCTTCAGGTCGCAATGGCTGCGCCCGCCTGAGCGTCATATCGTCCACAAGCTATTCCGACGAGAGCTGGAGATCCACCTCCGCGTCATCGCTAAGCGCTACCCGGAAGCGAATGGAAGGGGGATTCTGAAGGGGGAAACCCCAAGGTCTCCCACCTTGAAGAGATGGAGGCGGCGGGAATCGAACCCGCG
>DATDDZ010000014.1:0-2139 GCA_036523555.1 Gaiellaceae bacterium | reverse complement strand
CCGGGACGACCTACAGGCGCTCCGGGCTCGAAAGGCAGGCCGGATGCGTGCGCGAGCAGGTGCCGCACGGTCGATCCTTCGGGCCCCGCGGGCTCGTCCAGGTCGATCACGCCCTCCTCCGCGGCCACGAGCGCCGCAAGGGCCGTGGCGAGCTTTGTCACGGACGCCCAGCGAAACTCGTGCGCGCGTGGGCCATGCGTCGAGACCGTCTCCCCCATGACCAGGACCCCGGCTGCGGAGGTGGTGGCCGGCCAGCCGTCGAGCTGACTCAGAGCATCCACGGGCGGCGATACTAGTGCGATGGGCAGGCGACTGGTCTCGTCCGGCTCCCCCTTCGAGCCGACCATCGGCTTCTCGCGTGCGGTTCGCGACGGCCGCCACGTGCTCGTAGCCGGAACGGCCCCCGTCATGCCGGACGGCGCCGATCTTCCGGCCGATGCCTACGGCCAGGCCAGGCGCTGTCTCGAGATCGTCGAGGCCGCGCTCCGCGACGCAGGCGCCGGGCCCGAGCACGTCGTCCGCACGCGCACATTCCTCGTGGACGCGGAGGACTGGGAAGAGGTGGGCCGCGCGCACGGCGAGCTTTTCGCCACGGTGCGGCCGGCCAGCACGATGGTCGTCGTCTCAGCGCTCCTCGACCCACGCTGGCGCGTCGAGATCGAAGCTGACGCGCTGCTCCCGGAGGAGTAGAACTCAGCCATCGACGACAAGCAGATATATCCGCCGTCCATCACGGGGAAGGGTGCGGGCTTCGCGGGAGACGGGAGCGTTCTCGACCATGCGTTCGGCCGGAGCGACCCGTACACGCTCGGGGTCGAGGAGGAATACATGCTCCTCGACGGCCAGACGTTCGACCTCGTCCAGCACGTCGACACCGTCCTCGCGGCCGTCGAGGGCCACGAGCTGGGCCCGCGAATCCACCGGGAGCTGATGCAGTCTGTCCTGGAAGTCGCCACACCCGTGTGCAATACGCCGTCCGGCATCGCCGAGCAGCTGCAGTCCATTCGCGGCTACGTCTGCGAGACCGCCCGGGAGCAGGGGCTCCGGGTCGGCTCGGCGGGCACGCATCCCTTCAGCCTCTTCGAGCGCCAGCGCATCACCGCGCGCGACCGCTACCGCACGCTCGTCGACCAGATGCAGTACGTCGCGCGCCGCGAGCTGATCTTCGGCCTCCACATCCACGTCGCCGTCGACGACCCCGAGAAGGCGATTCAGGTCGTCAACGGCCTGCTCGCGCACCTCGGGCAGCTCCTCGCCATGTCCGCGAACTCGCCCTTCTGGCGCGGCGAGCCGACCGGGCTCAGCTCGAGCCGGCAGATGGTGTTCGCAGCATTCCCTCGCTCCGGGCCGCCGCCGCGGTTCGAGAGCTACGCCGACTACGCCGAAGTCGTCGGACAGCTCGAGAAGACCGGCTGTATCGCCGACTACACACACATCTGGTGGGACATCAGGCTCCACCCGAGGCTCGGCACGATCGAGATCAGGATCTGCGACGCGGTGACCAGGCTCGAGCACGTCGTGGCGCTCGTCGCGTACAGCCAGGCGCTTGTGAAGCTCTACTCCGAACGTTTCGAGCGCGGCGAGAAGATCCCGTCCTATCACCGAATCCTCACGAGCGAGAACAAGTGGCTCGCAGGACGCTACGGGCTCGAGGCGCCCGTGATGGACCTCGCCACAGGCCGACGGAACCGGGTCCCGGTCGCGCAGCTGATCCGCCGGACGCTGAAGGAGATCGAGCCACACGCCCGCGAGCTCGGCTCCGAGCGGGAGCTCGAGGTCGTGGACGAGATCCTCCGCAACGGGAACGGGGCCGAGCGGCAGCTGCGCGTTTTCAACGCGAACCGCGACATCGTCGAGGTCGTCAGCGAGATCGCCGACGCAACCGAGGCAGCGGCCGTGCCGGAGCTCGCGAAGTAGGCTGCGGCAATGCTCGAGGTCGGCGACCGCGTCTCCGCAGCATCGGTCTGGACCGCTCCTCACGAGCGGCGCACGATCGGAGAGCTGCTCGACGGCGGGCGGGCGCTCTTCGTCTTCTACCTCTTCGACTGGTCTTCGACCTGAACGAATGAGATGGAGCTCCTGCGTGACAGGAGCGCGGAGTTCGAGCAGGCGGGAGTGCGGGCCTTCGGCATCTCGCGC
>DATDDZ010000013.1:0-2505 GCA_036523555.1 Gaiellaceae bacterium | reverse complement strand
AGCGCGGTCGGCATTACGGTGCGTGCGAAGCGCTGAGCTCGCCTCTCAAGCGCGGAGCTTTGGGATCGCCGGGCCAGGCACGCGGCGTGAAGCCGTAGCCTTCGGGGCATGCGCGAAGTCGAGACCGACTACGTGGTTGTTGGAGCCGGTGCCTCGGGGTTGGCCTTCGCCGACACGTTGGTCGCGCACACGGACGCCGAGGTCGTGCTGGTCGACCGGCGTCACCGGCCGGGCGGTCACTGGCTGGATGCGTACCCGTTCGTCCGCCTTCACCAGCCCTCCGCGTACTACGGCGTCGAATCGCGGCCGCTCGGGAACGACCGAATCGACGAGCACGGGCCGAACGCGGGGTTCTACGAGCGTGCGAGTGCGGCCGAGATCTGTGACTACTACTCGCGTGTGCTGGACGAGCACCTCCTGCCGACGGGCAGGGTGCGGTTCTTCGGCCTGAGCGAGTACCGCGGCGCAAACGGGGACGGCCACCTCGTCGTCTCGCTGCTCGACGGCTCCGAGACCGTCATCAAGCCGCGGCGCAGACTCGTGGACGCGAGCTACGTCCAGTCGGAGATCCCGTCGCGTCACGTTCCCGGATTCACGGTCGAGCCGGGCGTCAGGCTCGTCCCGCCGAACGACCTTGTCGATCTCGCCGAGCCTGCGAATCGGTTCACGGTGATCGGGGCCGGGAAGACGGCGATCGACAGCTGCGTGTGGCTGCTCGAGGCGGGAGTCGACCCCGATTGCATCCGCTGGATACGGGGGCGCGATCCGTGGCAGTTCGACCGCAACTTCACTCAGCCGCTCGATCTGGTCGGGTCGTTCATGCGACTCCAGGCTCGCTGGGTCGAGACGGCGGGAGCGGCTGAGGACGGCAGTGACTTCGCGCGACGGCTCGAGGACGCTGGGTTGTTCGTGCGGATCGACCCCTCGGTCGAGCCACTGGTGTTTCGCGGCGCCACCGTCAGCCCGCAGGAGATCGATGTTCTCCGCACGATCGAGCACGTCGTGCGGGCGAGGCGGGTTCTCAGCATCGGCCGGACGAGCATCACGACCGAGGCGGGCGACATTCCGGGCGGCCGGCACGAGGTCTACGTCGACTGCACGGCCGCAGGCCTTCGTCCCACGGTTCCGCGGCCGGTGTTCGAGACGGGCCGCATCACGATCCAGTACGTGGCCGTGGGCTTCCTACCCTGGTGCGCCGCCACGATCGCCTTCGTCGAGTCGACGGGCGTCCCCGACCAGGAGAAGAACCGGCTCTGCCCGCCCGTCGCCTTCTCCGGCGACGCGGCGGATCTGGCGCGGCTGGCCTACGCCGCGATGCTGGGGCAGGTGGCGCGGGCCCGCGACGAGGCGGTCGGACCATGGAGCGCCGCGTCGAGGCTGAACCCCGCTCGAGCTGCACCCGACCACCTCGACGACGGGGACGTCGCCGAGTCGCTGGCATTCATGGTCGAGCACACGGCGTCAGCGCTGGCGAACCTCGGGCGCGCGGCGGCCGTGGGCGCCGGCGGCTGACACCCGACTCTCCGGCCCGGGGGCCCGCGAGCCGCGAAAACCGCGTCACGGTGTGCCGCGTACACACTTCCATGAGACACCGACTGATCTTCCTCGCGCTTCCGCTCGTGCCCCTCGTGCTCGCCGGCTGCGGCAAGGGCAAGTACTAGAGCTCCGGCGGACAACGCGTACGATCCCGTCGTGGCAACGACGGACGCGCTCCTCTCGCTGGACGACGTGCGCCGCGCGCGCGAGCGCATCGCTGGCCGCCTGCACCGGACCCCGCTCCTGAGCTCCGCGACCCTCTCGGACCAGATCGGTGCCGATGTCCGCTTCAAGGCGGAGCTCTTCCAGCGCACGGGATCCTTCAAGCCGCGAGGCGTCCTGAACAAGCTCGCGACGCTGAGCGAGGACGAGAAGCGACGCGGAGTGATCTCGATCTCGGCCGGCAACCACGCGCAGGCGCTGGCCTATGCCTCGGCCGTCGAAGGAATCGACGCGCTGGTCGTGATGTGGCAGACCGCCAGCCAGATGAAGATCGACGCGGCCCGCGGATACGGAGCGACCATCGACACGGAGGCGCCCGACATCCCGAGCGCATTCGAGCGGCTCGAGGAGCTCGTGGAGTCGACCGGCCGGACGCTCGTCCATCCCTATGACGACCCGCTCGTGATGGCCGGCCAGGGCACCGTCGGGCTCGAGATCTTCGAGGACGCGCCGTCGCCGCCCGACGTGGTGCTCGTCCAGGTCGGCGGCGGCGGCCTCGTCTCCGGGATCGCGACCGCGGCCAAAGGCCTGAGCCCGGACACCCGCGTGGTCGCGGTCGAGCCCGAACGCTCGCCCGCCCTGAACGCGAGCCTGAAGGCGCGGGAGCCCGTAACGGTCGAGGCGAAGTCGATCGCCGACGGCCTGAACGGCCCGTATGCGGGGGCGAACTGCGTCCGGGTCTGCCTCGATCTCGGGGTCGAGTCGATCCTGGTCTCGGAGCAGGCCCTGAAGGAGGCTTTTCGCTTC
>DATDDZ010000012.1:0-9966 GCA_036523555.1 Gaiellaceae bacterium | reverse complement strand
CCGGCCGCAGTCCGTGTCGACGATGTACTGGGTAGCGACCCCGACGTACGCCTGCTCAGCGACCTTCCCGCCGAGGGTGTTCACCTGCCCGTTTCCGAGCTCGATCTTCTCGGGCCTGATCCCGACGGCGACGCTGCCCGTTCGCCCGCGCAGGGCCTCGCGTTTCACTCGGACCTCCTGCCCGCTCTGGAGCCTGACGGTGTCGGGACCGCTGACCGTGCCGGGGATCAGGTTCGAGACTCCCAGGAAGCCGGCGACGTACGCCGTCGCGGGGGTCTCGTACAGCTCGGTCGGTGTTCCGAGCTGCTCGATCCGGCCCTGGTTCATGACAGCGATCCGGTCCGCCATCGTCATCGCCTCTTCCTGGTCGTGAGTGACGTGGACGAAGGTAATGCCGACGTCGTGCTGGATGGCTTTGAGCTCGAGTTGCATCTGCTTTCGGAGCTTGAGGTCGAGCGCTCCGAGCGGCTCGTCGAGGAGGAGCACCTGTGGCTTGTTGACGAGCGCGCGCGCGAGCGCGACGCGCTGCTGCTGCCCACCCGAGAGCTGGCGAGGCTTCCGCTTGCCCAGCCCTTCGAGACCGACTATGCGCAGCATCTCTTCCACGCGGCCACGCAGCGTGTCCCCCCGCACCGCTCGGCGCCGCAACCCGAAAGCGACGTTCTCGAAGACGGAGAGGTGCGGGAAGAGCGCATAGGACTGGAAGACGGTGTTGACGTCGCGCTTGTACGCCGGCAGGCCGCTGACCTCTCGCTCACCGAGGAAGATCGCACCCTCGGTCGGCTCCTCGAAGCCTCCGATCATCCGCAGGGTGGTCGTCTTCCCGCAACCCGACGGTCCGAGGAGGGCGAAGAAGCTTCCGGTCGGAATCTCGAGGCTGAGGCAGTCGACCGCGATGACGTCCTCGAAGCGTTTCGTCACGTCGACCAGCCGCACGTCGTCCCGGCCGGGGATAACGGGCGCCGCCGCCGGCAGTGCGTCGTGGTCGTCGGTGACGGTCACGAGCCGATCCGGCTCCACGCCTCGGCCAGCGCGTCACCGAGGATCGACACGATCCGGTCGAACTCCTCCTGACCGGCGACGAGCGGCGGGGAGATCTGGACGACCGGGTCGCCCCTGTCGTCCGCGCGGCAGATCAGACCGCGCTCGTACAGCTCCGGCGAGAGGAAACCGCGCAGCAGCGTCTCGCACTCCTCGTCGTCGAAGCTCGCGCGGGTCTCCTTGTCCTTGACCAGCTCGACCGCGTAGAAGAACCCCGTGCCACGCACGTCGCCGACGATCGGAAGGTCGAGGAGCTGCTCGAGCGTCGCGCGGAACGTGTCCTGCGTCTCGTGCACGTGCTCGACGATGCGGTCTCGTTTCATGATCTCGATGTTCTTGAGCGCCACCGCGGCCTGCACCGGATGCCCGCCGAAGGTGATCCCGTGCGAGTACATGTTCGTGTCCTGCATGAAGGGCTCCACGACGCGGTTAGTCGCGACGACCGCCCCGATCGACGCGTAGGACGAAGACAGGCCCTTCGCAATCGTGATCAGGTCCGGTTGGATGTCGTAGCGCTCCGAGCCGAACCACGCGCCGAGCCGGCCGAATCCCGTGATCACCTCGTCGGCGCAGAGGAGGATGTCGTAGCGCGTGCAGAGCTCCCGCACGCCGCGCCAGTAGCCCGCAGGGGGAGTGAACGAGCCGCCCGCGTTCTGAACCGGCTCCATGATCACCATCGCCACCGTCTCCGGCCCGGCGGCCTGGATCGTGTGCTCGAGGTCGGCGAGCAGGAGCGCGGTGAACTCTTCCTCCGTCTCGTCGGGCGGACGGTGGAAGCGATTCGTATTCCGGACGTGCAGCACGTCCGGCACGAGCGGCTCGAACGGCGCGCGAAGGGCCGGGATGCCGTTGATCGACAGAGCCCCCATCGTCGTGCCGTGATAGGCGAGGTACCTCGAGATCGCCTTCCAGCGGCGCTCCGAGACGTGAGTCGCGGCCTCGACCGCTTCGAAGTCGACCACCGGGTCGATCCTCTGCCCGGCGATTCTCGCGGTGCGGGTGCGAGTCTCGCCGCGCGCGGCGTAGTACTGCCTCGCCAGCTTCCAGGCCGATTCGACGGCCTCCGATCCGCCCGAGACGAAGAAGACCCGGCTCAGGTCGCCGGGCGCGAGCGACGCCAGTTCCGCAGCAAGCTCGATCGCGCGGGGATGGGCGTACGACCAGTTCGTGTAGAACGGCAGCTCGCGCATCTGCGCGGCAGCGGCCTCGCCCATCTCCTCGCCGTAGCCGTAGCCGATGTTGACGGAGAAGAGCCCGGCGAGCGCGTCGAGATAGCGCTTGCCGTGGATGTCCTCCAGGTAGCAGCCGTCACCGCGGACGATGATCGGAACCTCTCCGTCGGCGTAGCCGCCCATCCGGGTGAAGTGCATCCAGAGGTGTTCGCGCGCCGCGCGCTGCAGGTCGGCCGCGGCCGGGGCTACGGTCGTCATGTCGCGACCGCCACCCGTGCGCCCCAGTCGTAAAGCTGCTTCACCATGTCGAGGTAGAGGAACGTCTCCGTCGAGACGACCCCGTCGAGCGCGCGCATCCTGTTCGTCAACTCGAGCAGCCCGCGCCGGTGCGCGGCGACGATCTCGACCACGAGGTCGTACTGCCCGGCGGTGATCACCACGTAGTCCGCTTCCTCCCAACTCGCGATCTCGTCCGCGACCGGCTGCGGCGAGCCGGCCGTCTTCACGCCCACGAGCGCCTGGTCGAAGCCGAGCCCGAGCGGGTTCGTCACGCCCACGACCTGCAGGATGTCATCAGACGAGAGCCGGGTGTAGCGGGCGCGGACCGTGCCCTCCGACACGCCGAGGCGGTCGGCGATGCGCCGAAAGGACTCACGGCCGTTGGCCTGGAGGGCCTCGATGATCCCTTGGTCGAGAGCGTCGATCCGACGCGGCCCGCGGACGGGGCCCCGCCGGCCGGGGATGCTCGAACGCTGGGCCTCGATCCTGCGCAATGCGAGGCGATTCGTACCACTCTCTCCGCATTCGGTCAATCGAGAGGTGCTTTTCGATGCGGAATGCGCACCCTCTAACTTGAACTCGGGAGGCGAATCGGAGATCCTCGGCACCTGTGAGGGCTCTCGTCGTCGGTGCTGGGGGCGTTGGATCCGCGATCGCGGCAATTTCCCAGCGGCGGTCTTTCTTCGAGCACATGACGATCGCCGACATCGACCCCTCTCGAGCCGAACGTGCAGTCGGCCCCCTCGGCGAGCACGACCGGTTCTCGGCAATCCGGCTCGACGCGTCCGATCAGGCTGCCGTCGTCGCGGCTGCGGGCGAGCAGCGCGCGGACGTGATCGTGAACGCGGCCGACCCGCGCTTCAATCCCCAGATCTTCGCTGCCGCCTTCGAGGCCCGCTGCACCTACCTCGACATGGCGATGACGCTTTCGGAGCCCCATCCGACGCGCCCCTACAAGGAGCCGGGAGTCAAGCTCGGAGACCGCCAGTTCGCCGAGCACGAGCGCTGGCGCGACGCAGGTCTCCTCGCGCTGCTCGGCATGGGGGTCGAGCCGGGCCTCTCGGACGTCTTCGCCCGGTACGCCTCCGACCACCTGTTCGAAACGATCGATGAGATCGGCGTGCGCGACGGAGCCAACCTCGTTGTCGAGGGCTTCGACTTCGCCCCGACCTTCTCGATCTGGACGACCATCGAGGAGTGCCTGAACCCGCCGCTGGTCTGGGAGCACGACCGCGGCTGGTACACCACCGAGCCGTTCTCGGAGCCCGAGATCTTCGACTTCCCCGAGGGAATCGGCCCCGTCGAGTGCGTGAACGTCGAGCACGAGGAGGTCGTGCTCATCCCCCGTACCGTCGACTGCCGGCGCGTCACGTTCAAGTACGGGCTCGGAGAGGAGTTCATCGAGGTGCTGCGCACGCTTCACAAGCTGGGGCTTGACTCGACGCAGCCGGTGAGCGTCAGAGGGCAAGAGGTCGCTCCGCGCGACGTGGTCGCGGCGGCCTTGCCCGATCCGGCCACGCTGGGCGAGCGCATGTCCGGCAAGACGTGCGCCGGCACGTTCGTGACGGGCGTCGGCACGGATGGCGCCGACCGGGCCGTCTACCTCTACCACGTCGCCGACAACGAGCAGACGATGGCCGAGTACGGGTGCCAGGCCGTCGTCTGGCAGACGGCGATCAACCCGGTGCTCGCGCTCGAGCTACTCGCGGACGGGAGCTGGCGCGGAACAGGCGTCCTCGCGCCGGAGGACTTCGACGCAAAGCTGTTTCTCGACCGCATGCAAGCTTCCGGGTGGAGCTACGGGATCGCAGAGAGAAGCGCCGCCGTTGTCTAGCGCCGAGAAGACCGCGTCGAAGAGCGCGGAGATCGTCGCGGAGCGCGAGCGCTTCGTCGCGCGCGGGGTCGCGACAACGCCGCTCGTCGTCGCGCGCGCCGAGGGTGCATGCCTGTGGGACGTCGACGGCCGAGAGTACGTCGACTTCGCCGGAGGGCTCGGCTGCCAGAACACCGGGCACGGCTTCGCTGCAGCCGCGATCCGCGAGCAGCTCGACAGCTACCTCCACCAGTGCTTCATGGTTGGGATGTACGAGCCCTACGTCGAGGTCTGCCGGCTGCTCGACGAGACGTGGCCGGGCTCCGCCGACACGAAGTCTCTGCTCCTCAACTCCGGCGCGGAGGCGGTGGAGAATGCCGTGAAGATCGCGCGGGTTGCGACCGGACGTACGGCGGTCGTCGCGTTCGACCACGCCTTCCACGGCCGGACGAACCTGACCATGGCGCTCACGGCCAAGGTCGATCCGTACAAGCGCGGCTTCGGGCCGTTCGCCCCCGAGATCTACCGCGCTCCCGCGCCCTATCCATACCGCGGCGTCACCTCCGACGATGCGCTTGTGGCTCTGAGCCACTTGTTCAAACAGGATGTCGATCCCGGACAGGTGGCGTGTGTCGTGCTCGAGCCGGTGCAGGGCGAGGGCGGCTTCATCCCGATGCCCGACGACTTCCCACGGCGCCTGAAGGAGGTCTGCGAGCAACACGGGATCCTCTACGTGGACGACGAGGTGCAGGCGGGTGTCGGACGGACCGGGCCGGTCTGGGCGATCGAGCACTACGGCGTCGAGCCCGACCTCCTGGTGAGCGGGAAATCGCTCGGCGGCGGCCTTCCGCTCGCCGGCGTCACCGGACGCACCGAACTGATGGACGCCGTTCCCCCAGGCGGGCTCGGCGGCACCTTCGGCGGGAATCCGCTCGCCTGCGTCGCAGCAGCCGCCGTGCTCGAGGAGGTGCGAGCCGACCACTTCCGCGAGCGTGCCGACGCGCTCGGGCAGCGTATCCGGGGACGACTCGAAGACTTTGTGGCTCAGAGCCACTTGCTCGGCGAGGTGCGCGGGCTCGGCCCGATGCTCGCTCTCGAGCTCGCCGAGCCGACCCCGGACCTCGCAAAGGCGATCACCGCCGCCGCGCGCGACCGCGGCCTCGTGCTGCTGTCCTGCGGCATCTACGGCAACGTCATCCGCATCCTGGTCCCGCTCTCGATCGACGACGCGCTGCTCGAGCGCGGTCTCGACCTGCTGGAGGAGGCCGTTGGCGACGCAAGCGCCGGCTGAGACACCGCCGTCGGCGACAACTCCTGCGGCCGTGGACGTTCGCCTCGTCGGTGTGCGCAAGTCCTACGGTGACGTTGTCGCCGTCGACGGCGTCGACCTCGAGATCGCCACCGGTGAGTTCTTCACGCTCCTCGGTCCGTCGGGCTCCGGCAAGACCACGACGCTCCGCCTGATCGCCGGCTTCGAGCGCCCTGACGCGGGACGCATCGAGCTGCGCGGCGTCGACGTCAGCGGCAAGCCGCCGTACGAGCGCGACGTGAACACCGTCTTCCAGGACTACGCGCTGTTCCCGCATATGACCGTCGCGGAGAACGTCGGCTACGGCCTCCGCGTCAAGCGAGTGCCACGCTCCGAGCGCAAGCGGCGCGTGGAGGAAGCCCTGAACGTCGTGCGGTTGCCCGGCCTCGGCAACCGAAAGCCGATCCAGCTCTCGGGCGGCCAGCGGCAGCGAGTCGCGCTCGCGCGCTCGCTGGTCAACAGGCCGCAAGTGCTCCTGCTCGACGAGCCGCTCGGCGCGCTCGACCTGAAGCTCCGCCAGGAGATGCAGGTCGAGCTCAAGCGCATCCAGCGCGCCGTCAGCGAGGTCGGGATCACATTCGTGTACGTCACCCACGACCAGGAGGAGGCGCTGACGATGAGCGACCGCCTCGCCGTCTTCAACAACGGCCGAATCGAGCAGGTCGGCGCGCCGGCCGAGGTCTACGAGCGTCCTACCACCGAGTTCGTCGCCGGCTTCGTGGGCGTCTCGAACGTGCTGGTGCGGGACGGCAGGCGCTTCACCGTTCGCCCGGAGAAGATCCACATGCTCGACCTGGACGACAACGCTTCGACGACGGACGCAGTCGAGCCGGGCCGGATCAAGGACGTCATCTACGTCGGCATGTTCACCCGGTACATCGTCGAGCTCGACTCGGGGGGCGAGCTCACAGTCGTCCGCCAGAACCTCGAGACCTCCTCCCAGGAGGCGCTCGAACACAGGGGGAAGCGGGTGCACCTCGAGTGGCGCCCCGAGCACACCTTCGAGATCGAACCAGGAGGAGGTACATGAGCAAGATCCGCAAAGCACACGTCCTCGTCGCCCTGCTGGCGGCGGCGTTGTGCGTCCCGGCCTCGGGTGCCGGGAAAACGAGCGGCCTGCCGACCAAAATCGGCAAGGGCGAAGGCAAGCTGACGATGATCGGCTGGGAGGGCTACCTCGACGCCAAGTGGGTCAAGCCGTTCGAGAAGCAGACCGGCTGCAAGGTGCAGGCGAAGTACGCGGGCTCGTCCGATGAGATGGTGACCCTGATGCGGACCGGCGGCGGCGGCCAGTACGACATGGTCTCGGCGTCGGGCGATGCGAGCCTTCGGCTCATCTACGGCAAGGACGTCCAGCCGGTCAACACGAAGCTGGTCCCGGGTTGGAGCCAGTTCTTCAAGGCCTTCCAGGGCCCGCCGAACAACACGGTCGGCGGCCAGCACTACGGCATATCGCTTCAGTGGGGGCCGAACACCCTGATGTACAACACGAAGAAGATCAAGAAGGCCCCAACGAGCTGGGGCGACATCTACAGCTCGAAGTACAAGGGCCGCATCACCGTGCCGAACAACCCGATCCAGATCGCGGACGTCGCGCTCTACCTGTCGAAGACGCAGCCGTCGCTCGGGATCAAGGACCCGTACGAGCTGAACAAGAAGCAGTTCGACGCGGCGATCGCCCTCGTCAAGAAGCAGAAGCCTCTGATCAAGAAGTACTGGGGCCTCTCGTCCGACGAGGTCAGCCTGTTCAAGAACGGCGACACGTGGCTCGGCGCTTCGTGGCCCGTGACGACCGGGACGCTGCAGGCTGCGAAAGTGCCGGTGAAGGAGATCATCCCGAAGGAGGGCGCCACCGGCTGGCTCGACACCTGGATGCTGTCGTCGAAGACGAAGCATCCCAACTGCGCGTACAAGTGGTACGGCTATATCTCAAGCCCCAAGGTGCAGGCGCTCCAGGCTGTCACCTGGGGTGAAACGCCGGCCAACAAGCTGGCGTGCAAGGAGATGGACAAGCTCAGCAAGGGCTCGTGCGCGGCGTACCACGCCAATGCGCCGGAGTCGTACTACCGCTCGATCAAGTTCTGGAAAACGCCGATTGCCGATTGCGGCAACGGGAAGAAGGACTGCACGGACTACACCAAGTGGGTCAGCGCCTGGACTCAGGCGACCTCCTAGCTCCGCGCCGCGGCGGGCCCTCGTTTACGAGGGCCCGCCGCCGGCTCGCAAGGCCGCTGTGGCGCTTGCCGTGGCTGCGCGGGATCGCGCTGCTGCTGCCTCCGATGGCCTGGTTCCTGCTGCTCTACGTCGCAGCGCTCGCGGTTCTGTTCGTATCGGCGTTCTGGTCGGTCGACGTGTTCACGACGAAGGTCGTTCACACCTGGAGCCTCGACAACTTCCGGGAGATCGTGACGAGCTCTGCCTGGCGGCGCGTGATCACGCGAACCGTCGTGATCGCCTTCCTCGTCACGCTGACCGACGCCGTCATCGCGTTTCCGTTCGCCTACTACATGGCGCGGATCGCCTCGGGGCGCACCCGGGCTCTTCTCTTCGTCCTCGTTCTCCTCCCGCTGTGGTCGAGCTACCTCGTCCGCGTGTACGCGTGGAAGGTGATCCTCGCGCAGGACGGGATCCTCAACTGGTCGCTCCAGAAAGCCGGGCTCCCCGCCGCGAACATCGGCTACACGAATACCGCGATGTGGCTCGTGTTCTCGTACATCTGGCTGCCGTTCATGATCCTGCCCGTCTACGCGGCGCTCGAGCGAATCCCTGACTCGTACATCGAGGCGTCGCGTGACCTTGGCGCCAGGAGCTTCAAGACGTTCCGCACGATCATCGTCCCGCTGGCGCTTCCGGGTGTGATCGCGGGGTCGATCTTCACGTTCTCGCTCACGCTCGGCGACTACATCACGCCGACCCTCGTCGGTGGCGCGAGCTCGACGTTCATCGGCAACGTCGTCTACAACACCGGGCTCGGCGCGGCCGGGAATCTGCCGTTCGCGGCGGCCTTCGCTTCGGTGCCGCTGGTCGTGATGGCGATCTATCTCATCCTCGCGCGGCGATCGGGCGCCTTCGAGGCCCTGTGATGGAGACGAGGGCGACGAGACTCGGGCTGCGGGTGTGGACGTTCCTCGTCATCCTCTTCCTGCACCTCCCGATCGTCATCATCATCCTCTACGCGTTCAACGCGCAGACCGCCCAGGGCTGGCCGATCACGAACTGGACGACCAAGTGGTTCAGCCCGACGCTGCACGACGGAGAGATGCAGCAGGCGCTCTGGCTGTCGCTGAAGGCCGGCCTCGGCGCGACGGTCATCGCACTGCTCCTCGGCTCGGCGGCCGCCTTCGCCGTTCACCGCTTCAGATTCTTCGGCCGGGAGGCGATCTCGTTCTTGCTCGTGCTCCCGCTCGCCCTGCCCGGGATCATCACCGGCATGGCGCTCAACTCGTTCTTCACCTTCTGGAAGGCGAACTTCAGCCTTTGGACAATCGTGGTCGGCCATGCCACCTTCTGCATCGTCATCGTCTACAACAACGTCATCGCCCGGCTCCGGCGGACGCCCACGTCGCTAACCGAGGCGTCGATGGATCTCGGCGCGGACGGTTGGCAGACCTTCCGCTTCGTCACGTTCCCGGCCATCTCCACCGCGCTGATCTCGGGCGGGCTGCTCGCGTTCGCGCTGTCGTTCGACGAGGTGATCGTGACGACCTTCACCGCCGGAGTCCAGAACACCTTGCCGATCTGGATCTTCGGGAACATCCGGATCGGCCAGCAGCTACCGGAGGTCAACGTCATCGTCTTCGTGATCCTGCTGGTGACGATCATCCCTGTGACGGTCGCCCAGCGCCTCACCCGAGAGTCGGGCATCCTCCGCAACGAGTGACAAAGGAGGCAGCATGAGCACAACGGTCTCGAAGCACCAGAACCTCATCGGCGGCGAGTGGGTCGACTCGTCCGGCGGCGAGACGATGGAGGTCCTGAACCCGGCGACCGGAGAGACGATCGCCGAGGTTCCGAGCGCGACGGCGAAAGACGTCGAGAACGCGGTCCAGGCGGCGAAGAAGGCGCTTCCGGAGTGGCTCGACACGACTCCCGGCGAGCGGGCGGAGATGCTTCTGAAGCTGGCCGCGGCCATCGAGGAACACGGCGACGAACTGGCCGAGATCGAGTCGCGCAACGTCGGCAAGCCGCTGTCGTACGCGAAGGACGAGATGCCGGTCTGCGCCGACAACATCCGCTTCTTCGCGGGCGCGGCGCGCGTGCTCGAGGGCAAGTCGGCCGGTGAGTACATGCGCGGCTACACCTCGTGGCTGCGCCGCGAGCCGATCGGGATCGTCGGCGGGATCACACCCTGG
>DATDDZ010000011.1:0-4389 GCA_036523555.1 Gaiellaceae bacterium | reverse complement strand
TATTCCGTGAGGTCGACGAAATCGCGACCGCGCTGTGCGGCCAGCAGCCGGCTCAGCTCCCGCTCGGGCAGCCCGTGCTCGACGAGCACCTCGCCGAGCCGCCTGCCGGTGTTCTCGGCCTCGCCGAGAGCCCGGTCGACGGTCTGGAGCGGCAGGAGACCTGCGCGGTAGACGAGGGTGCCGAGCGGGTAGCCCCTCAGCTCCTCCGAGCTGTAGGAGGGACCAGGCGCGGCCGCCTTCGCCGCCGCACGGCTTGGATCGAGCATCGCCATTCGAACCGCAGACTCCACCAAATGTGGTCGTCAGATCTCGAGCCCGGCCATACCCCTCGAACGGGGGATACCTTCAAGTGAAGAGCTTCGCTTTTCACTTGATTCCTGTAGGCCGATCCGGCCCGTCAGCGAGCTCGCGTGACCTTGCTGAGCCCCGTCGGGCGGTCGGGGTCGAGGCCCTTCGCCTGGGCGAGCGCGCCCGAGAAGAGCTGGCCCGGGACGACCGAGAGAAGCGGCGAGAGCAGCGGCGTCGTCGGCTCTGGCACGGGCAGCGAATACGCCGCGCCCTCGATCTCGGCCGCCGCGTTGCCGCTGGCGACCACGGTCGCCCCCGCCTCGCGGACGCGCGCGGCGGCCTCGACCACCGCGCGAAGGCTAGCGTCGCGCGACGCAATCGTCCAGACCGGAAAGAGCGGGTCGAGCGCGGCGACGGGGCCGTGCGACAGATCGGTCGCGGTCAGCGGCTCGGCGGCGATCCGGCACGTCTCGGTCAGCTTCAGCGCGACCTCGCGGGCGGTGGCCCACTCGATCCCCCGCCCGATCACGTACATGCGGCCTACGTAGGCGAACGCCATCGCCACTTGCCGCGCGGCCTCCTCGAGCGGAGTGAGGACGCCCGCCAGCTGATCGGAGACGCCGCGCAGACCGTCGGCGAGCTCGCGCCCGCGCCGAGCTGTGCAGCCGGCAAGGAGCGCGAGCGCAGCGAGCTGGTTCACGTACGTCTTCGTCGCCGCCACCGCCTGCTCGGCGCCAGCGGAGAGCGGCAAGGTCGACTCGGCGGCGCGGCCGAGCTCCGACTCGGGCCCGTTCGTGACGGCGACCGTCAGCGCCCCCTTCGACCGCGCGCGTTGCACGTACTCGACGACGTCAGGCGTCTCGCCGGACTGCGACAGCGCGACGACGACCGAGTCCGACAGCTTGATGTCCGCGTCGTAGTAGACGGTCAGGGAGATCGAATCGCGCAGCGCAGTGAGGCCCGGCAGAAGGCCAAAGGCGTACACGCCGTACGCGGCGGCCGCGTCGGACGAACCGTGGCCGACGAGGCGAATGACCGACGGCGCGCGCTTCGCGACGGCCCGTGCAACCGCCTCGAACTCGTCCGCGTGCTCGAGGAGGCGCAACACCGCCGCCGGCTGCTCACGGATCTCGGCGAGGAAGAGCTCCCCGGGGCTCGTCATTACGCGCCGAGGCGCTCGCCGGTGGCCGGATCGAACAGGTGGGCATCCTCGGCGCGCGGTCGCAGCGCCACGTTGTCGCCCTGTTGCGGCGCCTTGCGAACCTCCGTTCTCGCGACGAGCCTGATGCTCTCACCGTCGACATCGGCCGTGCAGAAGACGAACGCGTCGGCTCCGACGTCCTCGATGACGTCGACCCGCGCGCGCAGCCCCTCGGTCGCGACCTCGAGAGACTCGGGCCGCACCCCGAGCACGAGGTCGGTCCGTCCGTTCGGCGTCACTCCCGGTGGAAGCGGCACGTCAACGCCTCCGAAGGACGCCGCGCCGTCCTTCAGATGCACGGTGCAGAGATTCATCGAGGGCGACCCGATGAAGCCCGCGACGAAGATGTTCGTCGGCCGTTCGTAGAGAAAGCGCGGGGGGCCGCACTGCTGCAACTGGCCCTCTTGCAGGACGGCGACACGGTGCCCGAGCGTCATCGCCTCCGCCTGGTCGTGCGTGACGTAGACCGTCGTGATCCCGAAGTCCGCCTGCAGCGCGGCGATGTCGGAGCGCATCTGCACGCGCAGCTTCGCGTCGAGGTTCGAGAGCGGCTCGTCCATGAGGAAGACGCTCGGCACGCGCACGATCGCGCGGCCCATGGCGACACGCTGGCGCTGGCCCCCGGAGAGCTGCGACGGCTTGCGGTCGAGGAACTCGGTGAGGCCGAGGAGCTTCGCGACCTCTCGCACGCGCTGCTCGCGCTCTGACTTCTTCACCCTGGCGATGCGGAGCGGGAAGCCGATGTTCGCCGCGACCGTAAGGTACGGATAGAGCGCGTAGTTCTGGAACACCATCGAGATGTCGCGCTCCTTCGGCGGCACGTCGCTGACGTCCCGCTCGCCGATGAAGACCGAGCCGGCGTCGATCTCTTCGAGCCCCGCGAGCATCCGGAGTGCGGTCGTCTTTCCCGAGCCGGACGGGCCGACGAGCACCATGAACTCGCCGTCCTCGATGTGCAGGTCGAGACGGTCAACCGCGGGCCTTTCGGTTCCCGGGTAGATGCGCGTCGCCTCTGCGTAGCGGACGTCAGCCAATGGTCGCCACTCCCTCGAGGCCGGCGAACGCGGCGCTGAGCTCACTCCGCGCCCGTTCTTGTATCTGCTCGTCGGTCCCGAGCTCGTCGAGGCCGATGAGGGCCGCGCCGACGATCGCCGGTGACGCCGTCGGACGGACGGTGACTGCGGGTGCCGCCTCGCGCAGGCCCGAGTCGATCGCGGCGAGGAGGTCGCCGTCGACGTCCTGAAGGACACCGCCGCCGAGCAGGACCTCGACCGGCTCGCCGGCGAGACCGAGCCTGGTCAGCGCGACGCGCGCGAGCGCGACCACCTCCGCCGCGAGGCGCTGCACGAGCTCCGCGGCGACGGCGTCGTCGGCCGCCTCCGTGAGGACGAGCGGCGCCAGCTCGATCACCCGGCGCTGCTCGATGCGACCGGTGTGCATCGCCTCGGCGAGCTCACTCGGCGTCGCCAGTCCGAAGTGGGTCGGAACAGCGCGCTCGAGGCTCGTGCGAGGACCGCGGCCGTCCTCGCTCCTGGCCGCGGCGGAGACCGCCGCGAGGCCGAGATCGTGCCCTCCCCCCCAGTCGCCGGTGATCGCGCCGAGCGCTGGGAAGCGAGCATGGCGACCGTCGGGGGAGACGCCGACGCAGTTGATGCCCGCTCCGCACGTCACCGCGATGCCCCAACCGCGCGCAGTCCCCGCACGGAGGACGGCAAAGGTGTCGTTGTCGACATGGACTTGACGCGCCCAGCCTCGTTTCTCGACGGCGTTGCGAACGGCATCTTCCTCGGCGGGAAAGTCGACGCCGGCCATCAGCAGCGCGGCGACGTCCGCCACGCGGCTCTCATGATCATCGAGCCGCGCGGCGCGAATCGCGTCGGCTAGTAGTGACTCGACCACGGCGAGGCAGCCCTCGACCCCGAGGTGCTGTGGCGAGCTGAGCGGCCCGCGGACGAGCGCGAGCACCGAGCCGTCCGCCTTGAGCAGGGCGAGGTCCGTCTTCGAGTTGCCGCCGTCGACCGCGAGCACCGCGGCGCGCTTCATGCTCGGCTCTCCTCATGGAACTGCGGCAGGTGCGCTGCTCCCGCAACGAGCAGCCGGTCGAGCAGATCACCCGCCAGCGGGTACTGGCCGATCAGCGGGTGCGTGAGGAGCGCCTTTCGCGCGAGCACGGGATCGCCGGAGAGCGCGGCGTTCGCCGCCAGGCGTTCGTACGCGGTGACGTGCTGCATCAGCCCGAGGAGCTCGGGCGCGACCGGCGGCTGGGGCACCGGCTTCGCACCGCTGCTGTCGACCACCGACAGCAGCTCGACAACATCGTCGTCCGCGAGGCCCTCGATCGTGCCGTCGTTCCTCACGTCGACGACGTGGAGCTCGCCGGCGTCCGTCGCGAGCGCGCCGACGAGCCCGATCGCCGCCTCGCTGTAGAACGCCCCACCGCGCTGCTCGAGCAACGGGGGCTTCTCGACGAGTGCTGGATCGCGATAGAGCTCGAGGAGCTGCTGCTCGATCTGCGACACCGTCGTGGCGCGCGGAATCCCGTCGAGCTGCTCGGCGAGCACGCGATCGTGGGAATAGAAGTAGTGCAGGTAGTACGAGGGGATCACGCCGAGCTCGTCGATCAACCGGCGCTCGAGCCCGATCTCATCGGCGATCTCGTCACCGTGTGCCGCGAGCAGGTCGGGCAGGACGTCGTCGCCGTCGAGCCGCACGAACCGGACCCACGACAGATGGTTCAGTCCCACCTGGTCGACCTGCACGCGCGCCGGTTCGACGTCGAGCATGCGGGCGAACGAGCGCTGAAAGCCGATGGCGACGTTGCAGAGCCCGAGGGCGCGATGCCCCGCGTCGAGCAGCGCGCGGGTGACGATCCCGACCGGGTTCGTGAAGTCGACGATCCA
>DATDDZ010000010.1:0-2255 GCA_036523555.1 Gaiellaceae bacterium | reverse complement strand
GGCCGCGCTTGAGAAGGCCCATCGCCCGGTACATCTCGGCGAGGAGCCTGGCCACCGTCGTCTTGCCGGTACCGGGATTGCCGAGGAAGACCAGGTGCTGCGAGGTCGCCACCTCCGGCAGCCCGTGCCGCTGGCGCTCTGCCTGCACCTGCAGGAAGGCGACGAGCGCCCGCACCTGTTCCTTCACGGTCTCCAGCCCCGTGAGCGCGTCGAGCTCGGCCTGGAGCTCGGGGAGGGTGCGGGCCGGCTCGGGCCGCCGCAGCTGATCGGAGATCCACTCGGCCGGATCGCCGGTGCCGGTTGTCTGGGACAGGCGCTCGCCGAGCACGCGGAGGCCGCGGGCGACGTCGTCGAGGGGGTTCCTGGTCACCGGTGCATTGTGCCCTGGCCTAACCCTTTTGAGGCTCGAGCCCGCGCAGGGTGATGCCGATTCGTTAACCTGGTTAACGAAATGTCCATCCTGACCCTCGACACCACCGCCGTTGCAAACCGTCTGCGCCCGGTGCTCCTGAAGCTCAACCGGGAGCTCCGGCGCGAGATCCACTCCCTGGGCGTGACCGGCGGCCAGGTGTCGCTCCTCGTCCAGATCAAGTACCGGCCGGGGATCGGGGTTCGAGAGCTCGCCCGCCTCGAGCGCATGTCCGTGCCAGGGATGTCGAAGTTCGTCGCGCGTCTGGAGGCGGCGGGCCTCGTCGAGCGGGCGCCCGTCGCCGGCGACCAGCGCCGCGTCGGGCTGACCCTCACTCCTGCGGGGCACAAGGTGCTTCGCTCGGTGAAGTCCCGGCGAACCGCCTGGCTCTCGTCGCGGCTCGGCGAGCTCGATCCGGAAGAGGTCGAGGCGATCGATGCGGCGATCGAGCCTCTCACCCGCCTGCTGGAAAGCGACGGCGAATGACGGCCGCGATCCTCCGAGGCGGCGCACGCACTTTCTCGAGCGTCCGCAAGCACCGCAACTACCGGCTCTTCTTCACCGGTCAGGTGATCTCCAACACCGGCACGTGGATGCAGCGCGTCGCACAGGCGTGGCTCGTCCTTTCGCTGACGCACTCGGCGTTCGCCGTCGGGATCCTCGCGCTCTGCCAGTTCATGCCGTTCACCCTCTTCAGCCTCGTCGCCGGCGTGATCGTCGACAGGCTCGACTCCTGGCGGACGGTGATCGGAACCCAGGTCACGCAGATGCTGCTCGCCTCGACCATCGCCGCGATAGCGCTCGCCGGAGTCGCGCAGGCCTGGCACGTGTACGTGATCGCCGCTCTGATGGGGCTCGTGCAGGTGCTCGACGCGCCGTCACGCCAGTCGCTGACCTTCAGGATGGTCGGACCGGCGGAGCTGCCGAATGCGATCAGTCTCAACTCCGGAGTCTTCAACGGCGCGCGGATCTTCGGGCCGGCCGTCGCAGGCGTGCTGATCGCGGCCGCGGGCGCGGGCGTCTGCTTCGCCGTCAACGCTGCCAGCTACGTCGCCGTGATCGCGGGGCTCTTGCTGATGAGGCCCGGTGAGTTCTTCGCGACCGGCCGCCGCGAGCGGCCGCGCATCGTCGACGGCCTCAAGGAAGGATTCCGCTTCGCGCGCAGCGACGAGCGGGTCTGGCTGATCCTCGTCCTCGTCTTCGTCATGTCGACGTTCTGCCTCAATTTCAACGTCCTGCTGCCCGTGCTCGCGAAGCAGACGCTGCACGCCGGCCCGCAGACCTTCGGCGTCCTGTCGGCAGCCTTCGGTGTCGGCGCGTTGATCGGAGCCCTCGTGTCGGCACACGTCAGCCGTGCGACCGTGGGCACGACCGCGCTCGGCAGCGGCGGCTTCGCCCTGTGTGAGCTGCTGATCAGCCCGCTGCGCTCGACTGTCGTCATCATCGTGCTGCTGTTCGTCGCCGGGGTGTGCTTCACGACGTGGTCCTCGAACTCGAACTCGCTCGTGCAGCTCGCGTCGCCCGATCATCTCCGCGGACGCCTGATCGGGATCTACTTCTTCGCGTTCGCCGGGACCGGGACGGCGGGGGGAATCCTGTCCGGCTGGCTGACCGCCGCGGGTGGGACCGAGCTCTCGTTCGCCGTCGCCGGCGTTGCGGGCATGTCGATCTCGCTCCTCGTCTGGCTGCGTGCGCGCTCGACGGACGTCATCGGCGCGCGGCCGGCCGAGGAACGGCTCGCCGCCTAGCTCGGCGTGGCCGACTCCGCGCGGTGACGGTACGCGAACGGATGCCGGTAAACCTCGACAGCCTCGTCCTTGCCGACCGGAATCGCGACCTCCTCGTT
>DATDDZ010000009.1:0-1778 GCA_036523555.1 Gaiellaceae bacterium | reverse complement strand
CGTTCGACGTCGTCGGCTGGGACGGCTACCTCTACCCGTGGACGTTCTCGATCCACGACTTCGAGCCGATCACAGGGCGCATCCACCAGCCGCCGCCTTCCCATCAGACGTTCCAGGGACCCAACTTCGTCATCTGCTCGTTCTGCCCGCGCAAGCTCGACTTCGACCCGCTCGCGGTGCCGATCCCGTATCACCACTCCAACCTGCAGTCGGAGGAGATGATCTATTACGTCTCGGGCAAGTTCGGCTCCCGGAAGGGCGTGGAGGTCGGCTCGATCACCTTGCACCCGTCCGGCCTTCCGCACGGCCCGCAGCCCGGGCTCGCGGAAAAGTCGATCGGCATGCACGAGACGCACGAGCTCGCCGTGATGTGCGACACATTCCATCCCCTGAAGCTGACGAAGTTCGCCGAAGGGCTCGACGACGGCAAGTACGCGTACTCCTGGTACGAGAATGCGAAGGACGGCGGCGCGCTCGAGGAAGCCGGGGTCGACGGCGACGCGAGCGGCGCCGGCCTCACTTCACACTTCTGACCCGGCGTCCAGACTCGTTGCGCTCGGCCTCGAGCAGCAAGGCAAGCGTCGGGCAGGCGGCGACTGCGCGGCGCGCATGTCTCTCGAGCTTCCGCGGAATCGGGCCGGTCTCGACGATCGGATAACCCCAGTCGTCGAGCGAGATTCGCTCCGGGAGGAGCTCGGCGCAGAGGCCATGACCGTCACAGGTGATCGGGTTCACGCGAAGGCGCCGGGTCACGCGGCCACCTGTCCTCGCTGCGTGGGCGGCAGCAGCGCCATCTGCCTTCCCCCGCAGCCTCCGTGCCGAAGGTGGAGCTCGATCTCCTCCTCGAAGACGGCGAGCGCGCTCGAGACGAAGCGCACGGCGCCGTCCGGGTGGCGGCAGGCGCCGCGCCCGCGCACCATCTCGGCCCAGCGCTCCAGTTGTGAACGCGTGTCCGCTTCGCCCCGCGCAAGGCGTTCGACCGCAGTGGCAATGGCCCCGAGCCCGTTCACGCAGGGCCCGCACTGTCCGGCGCTCTCGTCCGCCAGATAGCGGGTGACACGGGCGACCTCGGCGACGGCGCACGCCGTGCTCGGAAACGCGACGATCACGCGTGAGCCGAAGGCGCCACCGTGCTCGGCGAGGCTCTGTCGATCGAGGTCGAGCTGCTCCCCGACCGCGGGCGGCAGCCATGCTCCGAAATAGCCGCCGACGAGATAGGCAGAGGCGGCCTCCGTGCTGCCGCCGGCTTCGGTGAGCACGCGCCGCAACGGCGTGCCGAGCTCGACCTCGTGAATCCCCGGTCGCGCGACGGCTCCCGAGACCGTCGCGAGTGCCGACCCGGGCTCGGCAGGCGTTCCGAGCTCGCGGAACCAGCGCGCGCCGTAGCGCGCGATCAGCGCGATCTGGGCCAGGGTCTCGACATTCTGGACGAGGGTCGGCGCACCGGCGACGCCGCGCTCGAAGGGACGGGGAGGCGTGAAGGTGGGCTTCGACGGGCCGCCGTTCAGGAAGCTGATGAGAGCGGTCTCCTCGCCGTTGACGAACCCGTCCGGTACGGCCACCGCGCGGAGCGTGCAGCGGCCGTCGCTCCGCCCACGGGCTGCGATCGCTTCGGCAAGCGCCTTCTGTTCCCGCGACGCCCGCCGCCCGATTCCGACGATCACCTCGCGGGCTCCCACCGCGTCGGCCGTGAGAACGGCTCCATCCAGGACCAGGTGGGGCTTCGCGCGGAGAACCGCTCGGTCTTTGCCGCTGGCCGGCTCGCCCTCGACGGCGTT
>DATDDZ010000008.1:0-9964 GCA_036523555.1 Gaiellaceae bacterium | reverse complement strand
CCGACGTGGCCGCCGCCCACGCCGCCGGAATCCGCATCTGCATCGGGTCGGACTGGGGCCCCTCGGGCTCGAAGAACGTGCTCGGGGAGCTGAAGGTTGCCGACCTGTGGAACCGCGATCACCTCGGACGAGCATTCTCAGACCGGCAACTGTGCGAGATGGTGACCGTGAACCCGGCCGCCGCGCTCGGCTGGTCGAAACGTGTCGGCCGGCTCGAGAAAGGTCTGGAAGCAGACGTCCTCGTCGTCGACAGCCGGGCCACGGATCCCTACCGCAACCTCATCGAGAGCACCGAGCGGAACGTCCGGCTCGTTCTCGTCGGCGGCAAGGCGCGCTACGGTCGCACGGCCCTCATGCGCGCGGCCGGGGCCGAGGCCGCGGAGCCGATTCCGCAGGCCGGCCGCGGGCGTGCGATCAGCCTCGCGGGCGGCCCGGACGCGATGCGCTGGAGCAACGTGATCCAGAGCCTCGAGGCGGTCCGGGCCGATCCTCAGGCGGCAATGCAGCACGCCGACCGCGCGCGGGCACGGGGCGAGGAACCGTTCGAGCTGATCCCGGACATGCCGGAGGGCCGGCTGACGCGCGCCGCCGACATGAGCAACGTCGTGATGCCGCCGCTCGACTCGTTCCGCCATGACGCCGCGTTCTTCGGCGCGCTTGCTCGAGACCGGGCGCCGATCCTGGACGGCTTGCTCGACGGCCTGCGCGGCTACTACCGATGAGCGGAGAAGAATGAAGTATCTCGACTTCGAGATCGAGGTCGGCCCGGGAGACGGGCGGAGCTACCCCGTCGCCGTGCTCCATTCACCCGCGGGCGAAGCGCGCGGGAAGATGCACTTTCCCTTCGACGGCCCGACCCTGACGAACAGGTTGCAGGCACTCGAGATCGCTCTGCTGAGATCGAGCGGAAGACGACGGCGGGTCGTCACGAGCGAAGAGCGGGTCGTCGAGCAGTTCGGCCGCAAGCTGTCCAAGGCGTTGTTCACGGGCGAGGTCGGCGCCCTCTTCGAGGCCAGCCGTCAAGAGGCGTCGGAGCAGGAGCACGGTCTGAGAGTCAAGCTGCGGATTCAGGCGCCTGATCTCGCGGTCATCCCCTGGGAGTTCCTCTACGACTCGAACGAGGACGAGTTCATCGCGCTCGCCCGTGGCACGCCGGTGGTCCGCTATCTCGAGCTGCCGCAGCCGGTCAAGCCGCTCACCGTCACGCCGCCGCTCCACATCCTCGGCATGATCGCCAGCCCGCGTGACCAGGACCCGCTGGACACGGAGCGCGAGCGGAAGCGCCTCGAAACCGCCGTGAAGCCGCTCCAGGACGACGGTCGGCTGGCTCTGTCGTGGGTCGGCGGGGAGACGTGGCGTGACCTGCAGCGATCGATGCGAACCGGCGAGTGGCACATCTTCCACTTCATCGGTCACGGGGCCTTCGTGGAGGAAAGCGACGAGGGCTTTGTCGCCCTCGCCGACGAAGGAGGGAAGACGCACCTACTGAGCGCGGCCAATCTGGGTCGTCTCCTCGACGACCACCATTCACTGCGGCTCGTCGTCCTCAACTCGTGCGAAGGTGCGCGCGGCAGCAACCACGACGTTCTCTCGAGCACCTCGGCAGTACTCATGCGCCGCGGGCTGCCGGCGGTCGTCGCGATGCAGTACGAGATCACCGACCGGGCGGCGATCGAGTTCACGCGCTCGTTCTACGAGGCGATCGCCGACGGCCAGCCGGTCGACGGGGCCGTGGCGGAGGCCCGGATCGCGGTCAGCCTCGCGCTCGAGCGCACTCTCGAGTGGGGCGTTCCCGTTCTCTACATGCACGCGCCGGACGGCCGCATCTTCGAGCTCGACGGGCCGTCGACCGCCGCCGCCCAGCCCGAGAAAGTGCCGGTGCGCCCCGGCGCTCGGCTCGGTACGGCGCTCCAACGGGCGCGACGACACGCGCGAACGCTGGCGATCGTCGGTGCGGTGCTCGCCGCAGCGATCGTCGCGATCGCGATCGTCGAGGTGTTCCGCGGCGGTGGCGGCGGAGGCGGACCTGGGCCGACGGGCGGGCCCCAGGCACGTTGGACGTTCAAGACGGGCGGTTTCGTCGGGTCGTCTCCTACGGTGGTGGACGGGCGAGTCTTCTTCGGCAGCCAGAACCAGGACGTCTACGCGCTCGACGCAACGACGGGAACGCAGCGCTGGAACTTCGAGACGGGCAAGATCGTCTTCTCCTCACCTGCCGTCGCGACCGGGGTCGTGTATGTCGGCAGCCACGACGACAACCTGTATGCGCTCAACGAGAGCTCTGGCAAGGAGCGCTGGCGCTTCACGACCCAGGGTGAGGTCGAGTCGTCGCCTGCCGTGGCGCGCGGCATCGTGTACGTCGGGAGCGACGACGGCAAGCTCTACGCGGTCGACGCCGCGACGGGCACCGAGCGCTGGCGCTTCGAAACCGGACAGCCCGTCTTCTCCTCGCCGGCGGTGGCCGGTCGGACCGTGTACTTCGGCAGCCGGGACGACAACGTCTACGCGCTCGACGCCGCGACCGGCAAGAAGCTCTGGCGCTTCACGACCGGCGAGGAGGTCTGGTCGTCGCCTGCGGTGAGCGGCGGGCTCGTCTACATCGGCAGCAACGACCACAACCTCTACGCGCTCGATGCCAGGACCGGCGCAGAGCGGTGGCGGTTCACCACCAAAGGGACGGTCAGCTCGTCGCCGGCCGTCGCGGGCGGGATGGTGTACGTCGGCAGCTTCGACGGCAACGTCTATGCGCTCGACGCCGGGCGGGGCACTCAGAAGTGGCGCTTCCGAACAGGAGGCACCGTCTTCTCTTCGCCCACGGTCGCCGACGGAGTCGTGTACGTCGGCAGCCACGACCACAACGTGTACGCGCTCGACGCGCGAACGGGGAAGATGCGCTGGCGCTTCGAGACCGGCAAGCTCGTCGGCTCGTCGCCGTCGGTTTTCGGCGGCGTCGTCTACGTCGGTAGCGACGACGGCTTTCTCTACGCGATCGACATTCCACCCGGTTGATGCCGGGTGGGCGGTTCAGCGAACGCGGACCGAGTAGCTCAGGCGGCGCGTCGCTCCCTTCGCCGTGACGACTGCCTGAAAGACGAGCGGCTCACCCCGAGTCGCCCGCGGCCACTGGAATGTCCCTGTGAAGCTCCCGCGGAACGTGTGCGAGCCGAGTCGGCGGGGCGGCGGAGCGCTCGGCCCGGCGAAAACGATCTGGAAGCGGGCGCGCGCCTGGATCGGACGGCCCTTCAGGTCGACGACACGGACGGTGTAGTGCCACAGCTGCGTCGCCCGGGGGCGGTGTGTCGTCGCGCGCAGCGTCGCCTTGAACGGCAGCGCTCCGGGAGTTGCAGGAGCCGCTCGCACGGCGTTGGGCGTCGGGGTGAGCCCAGGCCCGGCGACCCCCTGCCCCGCGAGCACCAAGACGGCGATCAGGTGCGGCGTGAACGTGACCTGATTCTACGCCTCTTCCGCACCGTCCACACCCCGCCGGCGCAGTGAGCCGATCGATCGCCGACAACGGCGTCGACCCGCGCATCGTCCTCGCCGCCCGGCGGCCTCCGCCCTCGTCGGTGCGACTGAACCTCGCCCGTGTCATCTCGGGGCTCGTCGTCGTTGCGGGCGGCCGCTATCTGTGGATGCGGGCATCCACCGTGGTGGGCACCGGCCTGTTCGGCATTGCCTTCTTCGCCGTCGAATGCGTGGCATTTGCGGTGCTCGTCCTCTCGGCACTTCTGCTCGCGCGCGCCGGGAGCCGGCAGTCCGCGTCGCCGGGGCTCGCGAGCGGCTCGCTCGACGTCTTCATCACGGTCTGCGGCGAGCCGCGCGACATGGTGGAGAGAACGCTCCTCGCCGCGCTGGCGATCCATTACCCCCATCGCACGTACGTGCTCAACGACGGACGGCTCGCCGGGATGGAGGACTGGCAGGCCATCGAGGAGCTCGCCTCGCAGTACGGCGTGCGCTGCTTCACGCGCACCGAGGGAAGACGGGGCAAGGCCGGCAACCTCAACTACGCGCTGCGGCAGACGCAGGGGGAGTTCGTCGCGACCATCGACGCCGACCACGTCGCCACCCCCGATCTCGGGTCGGAGACGCTCGGCTACTTCATGGATCCTGCCGTCGCCTTCGTCGCCACCGCCCAGCTCTTCCACACGCCGGGCCGAGATGTCCTCAACAATCGCGAGCCACTCTTCTACCGTTTTCTGCAGCCCGCCAAGGACGCCGACTCGAGCGCGTTCTCGTGCGGGAACGGGACCGTCTATCGCCGCGCTGCGCTCGACTCGATCGGCGGGTTCAGCGAGTGGAACCTCGTGGAAGACCTCCACACCTCGTACGTGCTCCACTCCGCCGGCTGGAGGAGCGCTTATCACGCCAGGCCAGTCTCAGTCGGATCGGCACCGGAAACGGCGTCCGTCTTTCTTCGCCAGCGTCTGCGCTGGGCAACCGACAGCACGCGACTCCTCGTCTGGGACTGCCCATTGCGCAGGTCGGGACTGTCGATGATGCAACGGCTCCACTACCTCCACACGACGAGCTACTACCTGCTCGCCGGACTGCAGCTCGTCTTTCTGGCCGGGCCGCCGATGACCGTTCTCCTGGGGATGTCCGTGCTGAACACGGACGACGTGCGGCTCTACGCGTTCGCGGCACTGCCGTACTTCGCCACGCTGGTCGCGTTCCTGGCGGTCCACGGGGAGCCGCGCGGATCCGTGCCGATCGTCCAGAGTGCCCTCTTCTCCGCACCGGTCTATGTGCTCGCGGCGGGGCGTGCTCTGCTCGGACAGCGTCCTGACAGCCGGCCGACCGAGAAGGCCCGCCAACGGTGGTTCTCGACGCTTCTCGTCCCTCAGCTCTGCGCTTTCGGGGCTCTCGGCGGGACGATCGTCTTCGCGGGGTTCCACGCGGAGCGCACGTCGATCGTCGCCGTTGTCTGGGCCGCCGTGATGGCTTTCCTCCTCGCCGGGCCACTCAGTGCCGTGAATGCGCGCCCCGCACTCGAGCGCGCTCTCCGCGGGGTGATTCGCGGAGCCGTCGTCTTCGCCGCGGCGCTTGCCGTCGCCGCTCAGCTCTCGGCGAGAACCGCAGAGGCGAGGACCAGCTGTGAACCTGGCGGCACGTCCCAGAGTGGGCTGAGCTCCCGGCCGGCAGTCAGCCTGTCCTCGAAGGGGCCGGGCGCGTACTTCGGCATCGCGCAGCCGGATCTCCCGGTTTGCGCAGAAGCGATCCGACGGTCGAGCGCCGCATACGGTCGCAGCCCGGCGATCGTGAACTGGTTTCAGCAGTGGCGGTCAGGCGAGACGAGGTTCCGCGCCGATTGGCTGCGAACGGTCGCTCGCGAGGGAGCGGTGCCGATGGTGACCTGGGAGCCCTGGTCGAAGCCGCCCGGGGGATTCCACGCGCCCACGCAGCCGCGCTCGCGGCTCGCGCGCATCGTCATGGGCCGGGACGACGGGTACATCCGCTCCTGGGCTCGAGCGGCCGCTGCGTACGGAGGGCCGATTCTCCTGCGGCCGATGCAGGAGATGAACGGCTCGTGGTACCCCTGGTCGGTGGCGACGAACGGCAACGACGCTGCGACGTTCGTCGCTGCTTGGCGCCACATCCATCGCATCTTCGTTCGCGCCGGCGCCGACAACGTGCAGTGGGTCTGGACCGTGCACGCCAACCTCGGCGATGCAGACAGGCTGTCGTCGTTCTATCCGGGTGCCGCATTCGTCGATTGGGTCTCGCTGACGGTGTTCAACTGGGGCACAGCACTCGCCTGGAGCGAATGGCACAGCCTCGACCACCTGATCCGTCCCACCTACGACGCGCTGCTCCGATTCAAGAAGCCCTTGATGATCTCGGAGATCGGCACGGTCACCGACGGCGGTAGTGCGGCCGCTTGGATCTCGCGCGCGATGGAGCGGCTGCAGGTCGACTACGCACGTGTCAAGGCCGTCGTGTGGTTCAGCTACCGCTACTCGAGGTGGGCGGACTTTCGTCTCCGAGGTGCGGGGGTCTCCGCGCTGCGTCTTGCGCTCGCCTCAGGCTACTGGCGCGGCGGCAGGCCCTAATCGCTGCATCGACACGCGATGCCCGGGCGCCCGGACAGCCGAGCCCGCCTACGCGGCGGGCTCGATGTTCTGGTTGAGACGGAAGAGATTCGCCGGGTCGTACTTCTTCTTGACCTCGGCCAGGCGCGTGTAGTTGTCGCGGTACGACGCTTTCACGCGGTCCTGCCCCTCGTCTCCGAAGAAGTTGATGTAGGCGCCGCCCGCCGAGAACGGATGGACTGCGTCCCAGGTCTCCTTCACCCAGGCCTTGCGAGCGTCGTTTCCCGCAGGGTCGATGTCCGCAGCGAAGATGACCTCCGCCCAGCGCGCCTCTCTGTAGCTGTATGCGGTCGCGTCCGGCGCGACGCTCCCTGTAGCGCGGTCGACCGGGTAAAGGTGGATGCTCGAGAAGATCGTGGGCACCTTCGACCCCTGCTCGACGTGCGCCGCGATGGCTTCGTCCGTGAGCTCGTTGAAGAAGTCGGCTCGCCAGTACTGCTGCATGCCCGGACCGGCAATTCCGTCGAACAGGCTCTGGAGGACCGGATGCGGCATCGGCCCGACCAGATCGAACGCGGGCGGCCCGATCTCTCGCATGGGCGCAAGCAGCTTGTCGGCGTCCTCCTGCGAGCCGGCGAAAGACCAGATGACGCCGCACATCCTCTTCATGTGCAGCTCCTCCGGGAACGGCGGCCCGGGCGGGACGATCAGGAAAGCGAACGCACCGTTGAGCTCGTCGGGCCCGTTCGCGAGCGTCTCGTCGTAGGCCCGCATCGCCGCCGGCGCGTCGTCGAGATGCCACAACATCGGGCCCGCGATGACCATGTCCACGGGCTGCAACCTGAACGTGAACGACACGACCACGCCGAAGTTCCCGCCACCGCCTCGCAACGCCCAGAACAGATCGCTGTTCTGATCCTCGTTCGCCGTCAGGAAGCCGCCGTCGGCCGTTACGACGTCCGCTGAGAGGAGGTTGTCGATGCTCAGGCCGAAGCGCCGGCTCAGATGGCCGAGCCCGCCGCCCAGCGTGAGGCCGCCGACTCCCGTCGTCGAGACGACGCCGCCGGGCACGGCGAGGCCGAAGACGTGCGTTGCGTGGTCGACGTCGCCCCACGTGCACCCTCCCTGCAGGACCGCCACGCGGTTGACCGGATCGACATTGATCCCTTTCATCGGCGAGAGGTCGAGCACGATCCCGTCGTCCACTGTGCCGTTGCCGGTGACGTTGTGCCCACCGCCGCGCACTGCCAGCGGGACACCGTTGTCGCGGGCGAAGTTGACGGCGGCAATCACGTCGGCCACGTTCGCCGCTCGGACGATAAGCGCCGGGCGCCGGTCGATCATGGCGTTGTGGACGGCGCGAGCCTGGTCGTAGGACTCGTCTCCGGGCCTGATCAGCTCTCCCCGGACCTGCGCCTCGAGGGTGCTCGTGTCGAGATCGACGGCCGTTGCCGCGCTCATATCATCCTCCTCAGAAGGGAGGCTCGAATCTAGCGCGGTCGGTCAGGCGCTACAAGCGGGTCAGCGGGCGGCATCCAGAAAACGCTCGAAGCGTACGGCGAGTCGGTCCCGATCGGGCCTCCAGTCCGCGCGACGGGGCACGTGGATCAATCGCCCATCAAAGGTCTTCAGAAGCTCCAGCATCGGACCGTCCTCGTCGTGGAGCAGGCGTTCGGAGATCCTCACCTCGTAGTCCGGCGAGACCGCGACGAGGTCGTGGTCGAATGCTCGATGGTGAATCGAACAGAGCGCGAGACCGTTGCTGACGACCGGCTCGCCACCCTCTTCCAGGTCACCTGCGATGTGTGCTGCATCGAGAAGCCTGATCTCCTTGAGTCGACAGATCGCGCATTGCCCACGGTAGGCCGGAACAATTCGACCCCGGAACCGAGCCTGATGAATCCGCACCCGCACTTCCCGCAGGGCGTATCGACGCTCGATCGGATCCTCTGGGAGGACCGGCTCCTCCTCGTCCACTGGCCCCACCATTGCTCCCGGCGCGACAAGAACCCGTCTCGCCGCCGGGTCGTCCTCGACGACGTAGAAGGGAACGTTCGGCTGGTACCGGCCCGGCTGCGTGCCGACGAAATACACCAACGGAACCTGAAGCTCATATGCAGCGCGAAGCGCGCGGTTGTCCGCCTGATCGATGGATCCGGCCCGATAGTCGTAGAGAAACCCGTCCGGCGTCTCGACGTCGCGGTAAGGCGTGTTCGCCGACGTCTGAATCGACAGCGCCGCGGGGCCGCGCTGCACAGCCGCACGGAAGATGCCCTTCTGCGGGCTCAGATACGGAACACGGGCGCCGCGAAAGGTGAAACCGGCATCAAGGCCGCCGCGGTACGGGACGTCCTGCCCGAATCTGGCTTGGAGGATGGCCAACTGGCCGAAGCAGGAAACGCGGACGTCTTCGTCGCGCACCTACGGATCGTCTCATGTCGGCGTGAGCTCAGGCGCTGCGCTGCCCGGCGACCGCCTGCAGGCGCTCACGCAGGTCGTCTGCGTCGTCCGCCAGGTCGTCCAGCCGCGGCAGCTGGGACAGGCTCTCGAGCCCGAAAACGCGCTCGAAGAGGGGCGTCGTCCGGTAGCGGACGGCCCCGCCCGCGCCGTTGTCCCGCCCTGCCTCGGTGATCAGGCCGCGCTCGACGAGGCCTGCCACAGCGGAATCGGCGGCGACTCCGCGGATCCGCGCCACGTCGGGCCGCGTGCAGGGGCCGAGGTACGCGACGATCGCGAGGGTCTCCATCGCTGCCTGCGAGAGGCCGCGTTGCACCGGACGCTCGAACAGGCGCCCGCAAGCCTCGGCTGCGTCGCGCGAGGCCCGGAACGCCCAGCCCCCGGCAACTGTCTCGAGAACGATCCCGCTCCGGCCCTCCTGATAGCGCCCGGACAAGAGACCGAGCGCGAGCTCGACGCGCTCCGGATCGTCGTCCGCGGCGGCTGCGAGCTCCTCGAGCGGGAGCGGCGCGCCGGCGACGACGAGCAATGCCTCGAGCGTCCGGGCGAGCTGGTCGAGCGGATTGGCGGTGACTAGGCGGAGCGGGCGGTCCACGCAGGGGTCCTTTCGTCCGTGGCGGCGGTTTCCTCCTCGACGCGCATGACCCGGATGGGGGCAAACGGCGCCGCCTGGCTGATCGAGATCTGGTTGGAACGGCGAAGGTCGAGGAGCGCGAGAAAGGCGACCGCCTGCTCGGCGCGCGAGAGGCCCTCGACCTCGGAATCGAAATCGAAACGGGAGCGGCGCTGCAGGAGTGCGCGGAAGCGCTCCAGAAACTGCGCAACCGGTGGGAAGCGGAGCGCCATGTGCGCGAGCGACACCGACGGAGGCTCGGCAGCCAGGAGCCGCACGACCTTGGCAAGCTCCTCAGGGTCCTGCGGGGCAAGCTGCCGGACCGGCTCCGGCGCGAGGGGCGCCGGCCCGAGCCGGAAGAAGCGGTCGCGCTCGGTGCCGAGCCGGTCGGACAGCCAGGCTGCGGCCTCCTTCATCCGGCGGTACTCCGCCAGGCGCCGCGCCAGCTCCTCGGCGGCCTCCTCGGGCTCGAGGTCCGCGAGCTCGGCGGCCTCCTCCTCGAACAGCCCGCGGGCCTTCAGCTCGAGGAGCGCCGACACGAGCACGAGGAACTCGCCGCAGACGTCGAGGTCGAGCTGCTCGCGCTCCGCGAGACGCTCGACGAAGTGGAGGACGATCCCCGCGACGTCGACGTCGGCGAGGTCGAGCTCCTCCTTGAGCACGAGCGTCAGGAGGAGGTCGAACGGGCCTTCGAAGGCGTCGAGGTCCAGGTCGAGCTCACGCACGACAAGCATGGGGTCAGACCCTAGTGACCGGAGCGGACGCGCCCCTTGGGCACGGCCATCGTCGGGCCTTTCGGCAGTACCCGGCTGGCCCGGGGCCGGTCCGAGCCGCCTTCCGGCCGGATGAACTGCCACCAGAT
>DATDDZ010000007.1:0-6268 GCA_036523555.1 Gaiellaceae bacterium | reverse complement strand
TGCTAGGCGCCGAGTGCCGGCGAGGGAGCCGCTTCGGGCGCCCGCGCCTTGGGGCTTTCGTGGTCGAGCCGCGGCAGCCACTCGAGCCACCTCGGCAGGTACCAGTTCGAGTCACCCAGCAGCTTCATCGTCGCGGGCAGCAGGACGGCCCGGACGATCGTGGCGTCGATCAGGACGGCCGCGGCGAGGCCGATGCCCATCTCCTTCATGTCGAGGATCGGCATCAGTGCGAACACCGCGAAGGCTCCGACCATCACGAGCGCGGCGCTCGAGACGACGCCGGCCGTGGTCGTGATGCCGTGAGCCACTGCGTCCTCGGTCTTCATGCCGCGGTCGTAGGCCTCTCGCACGCGACTCAGGATGAAGACGTGGTAGTCCATCGAGAGCCCGAAGAGGATCACGAACATGAAGATCGGGAGCCAGGAGGCGATGCCACCGTTCGACTGGAACCCGAGCAGCCCTTCGCCCCAACCCCACTGGAAGACGACCACCAGCAGTCCGTAGGCGGCGCCAACGGAGAGGAGGTTGAGGACGACCGCCTTGAGCGCGATCACGATCGAGCGGAAGGTGACCAGCAGCAGCGCGAACGCGAACACGAGGACGAAGCCGAAGACGATCGGCGCCTTTCGCTTCAGCAGCGCGTTCTGGTCGGCCGAGCTTGCCGTTGATCCGGTGACCGCGTACTCGGCGCCCGACACCTTGCCGATCGTGGCCGGCAGGATCTCGTTCCGGAGCTTCCCGAGCGCATTCGTCGACGTGGCATCGGTTCCCTTGCCGACGAGCGGGATGTTCACGCGGGCGACCGTGTGCGACCGGTTGACATCCACCTCGACCGAGCTGGTGTTGAGGCCCGCCTCGACGACCTTCGACTTCAGCGCGACGATGGCCTTCCTCGTCGCGGGAGAGTCGATGTTCGCCTTGATCGCGACTTCGCTCATCGCGACTTCACCTTGCGAGAACGAGTTCGAGATCTTCTTGATCGTGCCGACCGTCGGCGCGCTGTTCGGGAGCGCGTCCAGGCCGCTTTGCGCCGTGTGGAGGTGGAGAGTCGGGAGGGCCAGGGCGACGAGGGCCGCGCCCGAGACGGCCGCTGCGATCGCGGGCCGGCGGAGCGCAGGGGCGAGGATCGCCTTCCAGAACCGGTTGTCGCCGCTGTCGCGCCGCAGCCGGTGCAGGTACGGGATCTTGCCCTTCTCGACGCGGTCGCCGAGCTTCGACAGCAATGCCGGCAACACGGTCAACGAGCCGAGCATCGCAATGCCGACGACCATCATGGTCGCGATCCCAAAGCCCAGATACGACTTGTCGCCGGAGAACATCATCCCGGCCATCGCGATCATCACGGTGATGCCGGAGATCAGAACCGAGCGTCCCGAGGTCGCGGCGGCGGCTTCGATCGCAGCCCGTGCTCCCTTGCCCGCCGCCCGCTCCTCACGCTCACGCTTGAGGTAGAAGAGCGAGTAGTCGACGCCGACCGCGAGCCCGACGAGGAGGATCACCGCACTCACGTTCTGATCCATCGGAACGAGGTGGCTCGGCAGTGCCACGAGGCCGACGGTCGCGGCAACGCCCGACAGGGCCAGGAGGAGAGGAACTCCTACGGCGACGAGCGCGCCGAAGACCAGCAGCAGGATGATGAACGTGATCGGAATCGATCGCTCGCCCGCCTTCGTCAGCTGATCCACGAACATCTTGTCGAGCGCCTTGTTGGAGCTGACCGCTCCCGCCTCGCCGACGTAGAACGCGGGATGCCTCGCGCCGACCTTGGCGACCGCAGCCTGAATTGCGTCGATCTTCGTCTTGGCCTGGTCGTACTTGCCTTTCATGTCCCACGTGACGAGGACAGTTCGTCCGTCCTTTGAGATCTGGTCGCGGTTCGCGGGCAGAAGCGGTGACTTGAGGTTCTTGATCGCCGGGTTGCCGTTGACCGCGCCGATGACGTCGTGGACGGTCGCGCGGAACTCGGGGTCACCGACGGTGCGGGAGGAGCTCTGGATCAGCACGAGCTCGGTCTGCCGGTCGGCCTGGGGAAAGCCCTGCTTCAGGATCTGGTCGGCCCTGTGCGACTGGCCGGTGTTCGTGTCTTCTTGCTTGATGTTCTTCGTGCCCACTTGCTGCCCGATCATCAGGGCGACGACGACGAACGCGAGCCAGCCGAAGACCGCGGTCTTCCAGTGGCTTGCGCTCCAGCGGCCCATTCGGGCGGCGATGTTGTTGGAACGCTTGAGAGGTGACATTGTGATTCGCTCCTTCGTCTGCGTTGCTCGATGTGTTTTTGAGCCTCGCAGCGGCGAATCAGGGCGACCATGGGGCGGACAGGCGTCTTCGCGTGCGGTTCGTCAGTGGCTGCGCGGGGGGCGACCGAACCCGGAACAGGGAGAAGGCCGCCGGGGGGAGGCGGCCTTCACGGGAGGGAGGAGTGACCTGTTCGGCTTCTAGGCGGCTTCGCCGGCACCGTCAGGCCGGTGGAGGTGTATGGACGCGTACGACAGCCTCCGCTGCGCACGAACGAGCTCTTCGCGATTACGCTCGAGATCGTCCGCGGCCGCTCCGCGCTCGAGGAGCGATTGTCGCTCCAGGACGAGCCATCGAAGCCTCTGGTTCAGCTGGTTCGCGCTCATGTAGAGAGATTGCCTGGGTGCGCGGAGCTGGAAAAGGGGGCTGACCGGCGTCTTCGAGGTGCGGTTTTCCCTACAGAGGCGCTGTGTCAGTCCGAGCGCAGATACGTCAGAACGGCGAGGACACGCCGATGGTCCTCGGCGGTCGCGGGCAGGCGGAGCTTGCCGAAGATGCTGGTGACATGCTTCTCGACCGCCCGCAGAGTGATGACGAGGCTCTCCGCGATCGCCTGATTCGAACGCCCCTCGGCCATCAGCGCCAGGACCTCCCGCTCTCGCGGCGTCAGCTCGTCGACCGGATCGTCGCGACGTCGCCGGCCGACCAGCTGCGAGACGACCGCCGGGTCGAGGGCGGATCCGCCCTCGCCGACACGGCGGACCGCCGCCGCGAACTCGTCCACGTCCGAGACGCGGTCCTTCAGCAGGTAGCCGACGCCCTCGGCGTTCTCGCCGAGGAGTTCCATCGCATACGCGGGCTCGACGTACTGCGAGAGCACGAGCACACCTGTGTCGGGCCACCGCTCCCGGATCTGCTGCGCTGCGCGCAGGCCCTCATCCGTCTGCGTCGGCGGCATCCGGATGTCGATCAGCGCGACATCGGGCTTGTGCATGCCGACGTGGCGGAGGAGATCCTCCGCCGTGCCGCTCTGCGCGACGACCTCGAAGCCAGCGTCCTCGAGGAGGCGGGCGATGCCTTCCCGCAGCAGGACCGAGTCATCGGCGAGGACTACGCGCATGCCCCTGAAGCCTCTCCTGGCCGAGCTGAGCGGCGGGAAGCGGGCGGGCAGCCCGGGCACGTCCAGCTGGAAGAGCCGTTCCCGGCGATCCAGGCCCGGAAGCTCGTGCTCGCCGAGGTCCTGGAGCTCGTGGGCGGAGTCGAGCGCGTCGCGGGTCCGCTCGGACAGGAGAACCTGCCCTCCGCTCCCAGCCTGGGCAATCCGGGCAGCGCGATGAACGTCAAGGCCGAAGTAGGCGTCGTCACGGATGTCAGGCTCGCCGGTGTGCATCCCCATGCGCACGCGGACCTCGACGCCTTCGGGCCAGGTGTTGCCGGCGAACGCCTGCTGCGCGGCGATGGCTGCCGCGGCAGCCGCCCGAGCGTCCTCGAAGACGACGAAGAACTCGTCGCCCCGGTGATCGACGACGTGTCCGCCTCTCTCTTCCACGGCTCGGCGGAGAAGCTGGCGGTGGTCGGCCAGAACCTGGGCGTACCGATCCCCCAGGCGTTGAAGGAGCTGCGTCGATCCTTCGACGTCGGTGAAGAAGAGGGTGACGGTTCCATTGGGAAGGGCAGGCATCTCAGACTACTTCAGTGGAATCTCGGCACGAACTCGGGTGCCCGCTCCCGGCGGGCTCTCGACCGCAAGCTTGCCATCCAGTGAGGCGAGGCGGTCCGCGAGCCCGCGCAGGCCCGACCCGCGCTCGGGATCGGCGCCTCCGACTCCGTCGTCGGCCACGACGACGACGGCGTTCCCGTTGCTGCAATCGACGGTCACCGTCACAGCGGAAGCCTGCGCGTACTTGGTGACGTTTGCAAGCGCCTCCGAGACGACGTAGTAGGCCGCGGCCTGGATCTGCGAGGGGAGCTCGCAATCGGGCCCGACGACCTCGACCGGCAGAGGCGCTCGCCCCGCCAGAGACTCGAGTGCCGCCTCGAGGCCCCGGTCGGTCAGCACGGCCGGGTGAATCCCGCGGGCGAGCTCGCGCAGCTCCTCGAGCGCCTGTGCCAGCTCCTCGCGCGAGGCATCGAGGAGCTTCTCGGCCTCGGTGGGATCCCTCCTCAAGTTGTTCTGGGCGAGACGCAGAGAGAGCGACAGCGACACGAGCCGCTGCTGGGCGCCGTCGTGGAGGTTCCGCTCGAGCTTCCGGCGCGCCTCGTCACCGGCCGCGACGATTCTGGAGCGGGAGGCCTCGACCTCTTCCTGCTGGCGCTTTCGCTCGGTGATGTCGCGGACGATCATCAGGAACTCGTCGTCGCCGCTCGGCGCGAAGCGACCCTCGTAGTGGCGGGTCTCGCCCGCGAAGTCGAGTTGATACTCGATCACCTGCGAGATGCCCCGGTCGATGGCCGTCCGGCCGGCGTCGATGATTCGGTCGGCAAGGTCGGGCGGAAGGCGGTCCCAGACGGTGAGCCCGACGACCTGCTCCGTGAACAGGTCCCTGGTGCTCGGCGCGTTGTAGGACAGATAGCTGCCGTTCCGGCCGATTCGGAACATGAGGTCCGGCATCGCCTGGAGCAGGGCGCGGTAGCGCTCGGCGCGTGCCCGCACCTCGACGAGGAGCTTGTCGCGTTCGAGCGCGATCCGGGCGGCGCCCGTGATCGTCTCGAGCAATTCCGGCTCCTCCCTGAGGGCTGCGTCGTGGACGATCGCGGCGACCGGGGTATCGGCGTAGTCGAGGCGGGTCACGACGCGGCGCCGTGTGTCGGTGGGCAGCTCGAAGCGGTTGCCTTCGACGTCGACGTAGTGGCCACCCTCGTCGTACCAGTACGCGACCTCCGCGGTCGGGTCGCGCAGCGCCTCCCTGATGCCCTGCTCCACCTCGCCGGGCGAGGCCCGCTCCGGAATGGCACGGAAGATCGCTCGGACGCCGGTGCTGCGCGCAAGGGTCGCCCCGAGGAGCCCCGCCAGGAAGAGGAACGGCACCGCCGTGAACGTCGCGATCAACGCGACCTCGACGAGGGTGTTCCCGGCGCCGGAGAACGGCGTGACGACGAAGCCCACGCTGAGCAGCAGGAGGCTGAGCGCGCCTGCGAGGTAGACCGGGCGGAGGATCCGCCGGAGCGCGGGTGTCGCCCGTCGCCAGCGGCCGACGAGGAGCGTGAACGCGGCCAGGAAGAGCAAGACGGCGACCGCCGTCCAGACGGCGGTCTCGGCAACGTGGGCGCCGTGGTTCCGGGTGACGAGCAGCAGGTTGTCGGGGCACTCGTTCGGCTTGCACGTCTTGTGCGAGGCGAACATCAGGTCGAACAGCGGGGCGAAGATCGAGGTCGCGTAACCGGCGACGACCAGCCGGCGCGCGTAGCGGGTGATCAGGTCTCCGCCCGGGTAGACGAGGATCAGGTGGACGAATGCTGCGATGAACACGCTCCCGAACAGCGCGCCGAGCGTGTATGGCAACGAGCTGTTCGCCTCGGTCAGCCCTCCGACGAGGACGCCGAACCCGACCGCCACCATGAGCATCCCGGTCTTGTTTCGCGGCCGCCGCGACCAGCCGATGAGGCCCGCGACCACGAACGACCAGCTGACGAACAGGACGAGCGAGGTCGCGAGTGCGGGATTCTCCTCGTGATCGCTCGCGAGCGTCAGCGCGACGACGAGGCCGCCGGCGAGGAGGGCGGCAGGCCCGAAGTAGAGCCACGGGCGCCGGATCGAGGTCACGCGACGAGCAGAGCCGCGATCGCGGCTCCCGACAGATCCGCCTTCGGTACGAAGCCGCGGGCGCCGCTCTCCTCGATGCAGCGTCCGTAATCGGCTCCGTCGCGGCTCGACGTCAAGACGATCGCCGGGGGGTCGGCGAGCCTGCCCAGCCGCACGGCGACCTGAAATCCGTCGAGATCGGGAAGCTGGACGTCGAGCAGAACGAGGTCAGGATGAAGGCGTGTTGCCGCCTCCAGTGCGCCGATCCCATTCTCGGCCTCGCCGACGACC
>DATDDZ010000006.1:0-10648 GCA_036523555.1 Gaiellaceae bacterium | reverse complement strand
ACACGCTCGAACAGATGTACGAACGCCTGGGGTTCGCGCGAACCTAGCGCTGACGACTAGGCAGAGACACGGCAGAGGTATAGGTTTCTCTGCGGTCGTCGCAACAGGGGAGAGGGAGGCTAACTCTGATGAAACGCGTATTCGTGCCTGCCGTTCTGGCGGGTCTCACTGCGATGCTCGTGCTCGTAATCGGCTCGCAGGGTGCGGGCGCCGCGAAGCCGTCCACGGTGGTCGGCAGCGCTTCGAAGCTCGTGCTCTTCTCGTCCGACGGAATGCGTCCCGACCTGATGGCGAAGTACGCGGACTCGGGTGCGATGCCGACGTACGCCGCGCTTCGCCGCGCGGGTGTCGAGGGACAGAACGGGATGATGCAGGCATTCCCGCCGAACACCGGTGTCGGCTGGTACACGATGGCCACCGGGGCCTACCCGGGCGAGCACGGCTCGACGAACAACACCTTCCACCGGACCGGCGACGGGTTCAACAACTCGACGTCGTTCTCGAGTGCGGCGACGCTGCAGGCCGACACGATCGCCAACGCGGCCGAGCGAGCCGGCAAGAAGGTCGCGCAGATCGAATGGGTCGGTGGACGGAACGCAAACATCACCGGCCCAACGGTGGACTTCACCAACTTCTTCTCCACCCGCGGCGTGCTGGCCTCGCCGCTCGACGCGACGCAACAAGCGGGCGCAGCGTCGTTCGGGATCTCCTATCAGGTGGCAGCGATCACCCCCGCCTCCGGCTGGACGAACGCCCCGGCCACCAATCTGCCGGCGAAAGAGACGACGCTCACGGTCGCCACGAGCTTCGCGACGCAGAACCCGACGCGGGTCTACGACGTACTGGTCTACGCGAGCGGCAGCGGTTACGACCACGTGCTCCTCACGCGGAAGGCACCCACCAACGACGCGAAAGACGCCGCCAAGTCCGTCGTCACGCTCGGCGTCGGTGACTTCAAGGAGGTCAAGCTCCGCGGGAGTGACGGCCTTATCGGAGCCCGGGCCGGACAAACAGCCGGCTTCTACGTGAAGCTGATCGACCTCACCGGCAACCTGTCGAAGCTCAAGCTCTACTTCACGTCGGTCGAGCGGGTGATCGCCACGTGCGGGACACCCGCGTGCGCCGCGCTTCCGGGCGGCAACCTCGAGAACTACCTCGCCGACAACATGCCGACGGCGGTCGCCGCCGACTTCGCACCCCTCGAGGCGCGGATCATCGACGAGGAAACGTACGTGCAGCAGGGACGCGACCTCGAGAAGGCGTACGGGGACGCGGTCCTCGAGTTCATCCTTAAGACGCTTCAGCCCGACACCGATCTCGCGCTCGTTGGCTATCCCGTCACGGACGAGTTCTCGCACCAGTTCATGGGCCTGGTGACGCCGACGGACATCGACGGCAACCCGAATCCCTACTTCGACGACGTGGAAGGCGACGGGATCAAGGACAACCTCGTGGCGAAGCGTGAGGGCTACATCAGAAGCGCCTACCACGAGGCCGACGCGAAGCTTGCGCTCGCCCGGCAGCTGATGGGAGGCAACCCGACGACGTTCGCGGGCTCCGACCACGGGTTCAGCCCACAGTGGTACGCGGTCAACGCCCGCAAGGTCCTCTTCGACAACCAGGTGAACGGGACGTCGCTGCAGGCAAGCGGCGGTAACACGGCGTCGAACTGCCGCGCCGTGACGACCGACCTGACGAAGGCCTGCTGGGCGGGCGGAACGATTCAGATCTACGTCAACTCGACCCTTCCCTCAGGCACGACCTACGAGCAGGTTCGCACTGCGGTGATCTCTGCCTTCCAGAACCTGACCGACCCGGCTCATCCGGGCGCGAAGGTCACGTCGAAGGTGATGAAGAAGGAGGAGCTGAGGAACGTCGACGGCTCGGACTCGTTGCACCCGAACCGGAGCGGTGACGTCGTCGTCGTCCTGCGTCCGCCCTACCAGTCGGATGCCGGCACGCCCGGACAGGCGATCGCCTTCTCCCAGTTCTTCGGCCAGCACGGCTACCTCCCGGATCTCGTCGACATCCCGCACAACATCAACATGCACGCGACGTTCGTCGCGGCAGGCCCCGGGATTCGGCACATGGATGATCCCCTGGCGGATATCCGTGCTGTCGACATCGCGCCGACGATCGCGCTCTTGCAGGGCTATCCCGGCCCGCAGAACGCGCGCGGCAAGATCCTGTACCGGCTCTTCCCGCACCACGGCCAGCTGAAAGAGGTCACCATCCTCGGCATCAGCGACTACCACGGACAGCTGATCCCGCTCTCGGAGGCGGCCGACACGCTCGGGCCGACGTTCGGGATCGGCGGCGCGGCGTTCCTCAAGCCGTGGTTCGACACCTACCGGGCCGAGGCGCCGAACGGCTCACTCACGCTCGCCGGCGGTGACTCGGTCGGTGCGACCCCGCCGATCTCCGCATTCTTCGGCGACAAGCCGACGATCGAGTTGATGAACATGATGGGATTCGACCTCGACGGGCTCGGCAACCACAACTTCGACCGCGGCCAGGCGTACCTTCGCAACACGCTGATCCCGCTGGCGACGTTCCCGTACGTGTCTGCGAACATCGTCGACGCGGCAGGGCGCACGCCGGCCGAGTGGTCGCCGTCCAAGGTCTTCGCCAAGACGTTCGGCGGCGTCAAGGTCGGAATCATCGGCTTCTCGAACGACGACCTGCCGACGCTGATCAATCCGGCCGGGCTGGTGCCGTTCCACGTCACCGGCTCCACCGCCGCGGTCAACGCCGAGGCCGCGCGCTTGAAGGACCGCGGGATCAACACGATCGTCGCGATCGGCCATCTCGGCGCAACCGCGGGAACGCTGAGCGCGCCGACCGGACCGCTCGTCGACCTCGCCGACGCAGTCACGAACGTCGACGCCGTGATCGGCGACCACACGGACTTCCAGGTCCTGACGACCCGGCCGAACGGCGTCCTCCTGACAGAGAACAAGAGCAAGGGCATCCGGTTCACGCGCGTCCGGCTCGTCGTCCAGAACAACTCGAACGAGGTCGTCTACGCCACGGCCGACTTCCACAAGCCCTGGGACATCGGCGTGACGCCGGATCCCGCGATTCAGGCGAGGATCAACGACCTGAACGGCCAACTGGCCCCGATCCTGAACACGGTCATCGGTAGCGCGTCGCAGTTCGTTCCGCGTACCGACCAGTGCGCCAACACTCAGGGCCGGACGTGCGAGTCGCTCGTCGGAAACATCGTCACCGACGCGATGCGCACCCAGTACGCACCGATCGGAGCCGAGTTCGCGATCACGAACTCGGGCGGGCTGCGGGCCGACCTCACCTGCCCGACGACCGACAACCCGAGCGACTTCTGCCCGGCGTACACTCCGCCGCCGTTCCCGATCACGCGCGGCCAGGTTCTGACCGTCCTGCCGTTCGGAAACATCAGCGTCACGCTCGGCGTCAACGGTGCGGAGCTCAGGACGATGCTCGAGAACGGGGTGTCCCAGATGCCCGCGGTGAACGGCCGGTTTCCGCAGGTCTCCGGTCTGTGCTTCACCTACGACATTGCGCTGCCGGCAGGGAGCCGCGTCCTCTCCGCGGTCCGGGCCGACGCGGCCGGAAACTGCACCGCGACCCCGGTCGACCTGACCGCGGCGTCGTCGTACAGGATCGTCGAGAACGACTTCATGGCGAACGGAGGCGACGGCTATCCCGTCTTCTCCAGCCGCATGACGACGCAGAACATCATGGATGCGGACGTCGCGGACTACATCTCCGCGCACTCACCACTGAGCCCGTTCGTCAAGGCTGCGCCCGGCGGACGGATCAACTGCACGGACTCGAACGGCCCCTTGGCGCCGAACTGTCCGACCCTCGTCCCGTCTCCGTAGAACCAGGCTAGGGAGCCCGTCGCCACCGGCGACGGGCTCCCAGCCCAGGCTGTTGCTCCCGTTGCCGGCTCCTGAGCCGTTTCACCTCGGAGGGCTCGAGCTCGCGCCAACGGCCGGGCTCGAGCCCTTCGAGAGTAAGTCCCGCGTAGCGGCTCCGGTGCAGGGCTCGCACCGGATGTCCCAGCGCCTCGAGCATCCGCTTCACCTGGCGATTCCGGCCCTCGTGGAGGACGAGCTCGACCCGGGACGGCCCGAGGCGGCGCGCCTTCGCCGGCGCGGTGGGGCCGTCGTCGAGCTCGACACCCTCGGCGAGCGCGCGCAGGGCGGCGGCATCAGGCCGGCCGTCGACTTCGACCTCGTAGACCTTCTCCACCCCGTAGCGCGGATGTGCGAGCCGGTGTGCGAGCGGGCCGTCGTTCGTCAGGAGCAGGGCCCCGGTCGTGTCGGCGTCGAGCCGGCCGACCGGGACGACGCGCTCGGGAACGTCGACCAGATCGAGGACAGTCGGCCGTCCCTGAGGATCGCGTGCGGTCGTGACGGTGCCGGCCGGCTTGTACAGGAGGACGTAGGCGAGCGCCTGAGCCTCGACGCGTTCTCCGTCGACCTCGACCCGGTCGCGGGCCGTGACGAAGGTGTTGAGCTGTCCCTGCTCGCCGTTGACTCTCACCCTCCCCGCCTTGATCAACTCGTCCGCCGCGCGGCGCGACGCGACGCCGGCCCGGGCGAGATAGGCGTTCAGGCGCATCGGGCCGTATATTCGCCGGGTGCCGCATTACGTGACGCTGATGCGCTGGACGACGCAGGGCTTCCTGGGCCTGCCGAAGTGGCGCGAGCGCATCGAGGAAGGCGAACGGGTCATCACCGACGCCGGCGGAACGCTCGTCGGGGTCTACGTCACGCTGGGCCGGTACGACGTGGTCGAGATCTTCGAGGCGCCCGACGACGACATCGCGATGGAGATCCTGATGAAGCTGAATCGATACGGCGCGGAGCACACGGAGACGCTCCGCGCCTTCTCGCCCGACGAGGCGGAAGCTATCGTGCGCAGGCTATGAGCGGCTACGCGTTCGGATCGCTCGACGAGCTCGGGACAGGCCAGGGCTTTCGCAAGGTGCGCCGCGCACTCGGCGTCTCGGCGTTCGGCGTCAACGGCGTCGTCTATCGACCCGGGTACGAGGGGTTCCTCCACTACCACGACCTGCAGGACGAGCTCTACTTCGTCCACCGGGGCCGAGCCCGGGTCGAGGTGGGCGGCGAGGTGCGTGAGCTCGGCGAAGGCGGGTTGCTGCACGTCGAGTCGACGACTCCGCGACGTCTGTCGAACGCGAGCGAGACGGAAGAGCTGGTCATGCTCATCATCGGCGGCAAGGGCGGGTACGTCGAGCGCGACGGGCACCTCGTCGATCCCGATCGCGACCTGGAACGGCGGATCGCGTTCGGCTCGTGACCGGCCCCGCGGCCGGGCCCTCGGTCGAGGCACTCGAGCACTCCCGCTACTTCCTGACGGAATGGATGCCGCCGCTCCTGCGGGAGACGGCCGAGCGCTCGCCGCCGCGCGTGCTTGCCGATCTCGGCGCAGGCGACGGCGGCACGTTGTGGCCCCTCGATCACGCGGGCCTGGTCGGCGAGACGATCTACGCGGTCGACATCTCGGCTGAGCACGTCGCGCTCTGCGAGCGGTTGTCGCCGAAGGTGAAGGGCATCGTCTCGGACGTCGCGCACGTGGACGAGCTCTCAGCCGGCTCGGTGGATGCGATCGTCTCCTCCCAGGTGATCGAGCATCTGCCGGACGACCGCGTGCTCGCGCCCGAGATCGCGCGCCTGCTGCGCCCGGGAGGCTGGTTCTACGTGTCGAGCGTGATTCGCGGCCCGCACGGATTCTGGCTCTACAAGGGCAAGCCGCCCGCACCGGCGCGTTGGCAGCTCGATCCCACCCACATGCGCGAGTACGAGTCGGAGCAGCAGTTCCGCGCGGCGCTCGAGCACCCGGAGCTCGAGCTCGACGTCGTGCGGTCGAGCCAACTGAAGTTCGGCCTTCCGGATTTCCTCTTCCGGGCTGCCGCCCTGGCACACCTGATCAGGCGTGACCGCCTGCCGGAGCTGTACCTCAGGCTGCCGCCGTGGGTGGCGAGAGCAAGGCGCGCGCTCGGTGTGCCGATTCCGGGCTATCGCTGGGTGGAGGCGACCGGGCGCAAGCAGAGTTTTGAGTAGAGCGCGCGCGCCCTCCGCATCAGGTCAGGTCTTCGAGACTGACCGAGGTGCCTTCCAACACCTCTGGGTTCGCCCGCAGTGAGTCGATGACCGACCTCGCTTCGCGGGCTACTCCGATGTCCCGTGCGCCCGCAGCACTCTCGACGATCCACTGGCGTTTACACGACTCGCACACGAGCAGGATGGAGCCCGTGTCGTTCGCAAGAACGGTGAGATCTCCATTGTCCTCGATGTGCTTCAGCATGTGGTTACTTGAACAGGCCGGGGTATCGTGCTCGCGCCTGATCGACGATCGCGGGTGAGTTCGTCTCGACGACGGCGTTGTATTTCTGCTGTGCCTGGTCGGCGCGATTCTCCGCCTTGTCGCGTCCTTCGGAGCCGACCTTCGCACCGGCAACGAAGCCGCACAACGTGCCGACGGCAGTGCCGATCGGGCCGAGGACCGCGACAATCACCTCGCCTGGCTTGTCGGTGTGGCGAAAGACGAACACGGCAACCAGGAAGGCGACCAGGACGACTGCCATGCCGATCACGGCGACGCCGAACGTCAGCCACCGTCCCAGGCGTTCGTCGTCGCGCTCCTCGCCGGCGTTCATCGCTAGAGCGCGTCGCGGGGAACGGTGACGGTGATCGTGCGGCGCTTCGTCAGGCCGGTGCCCGGGCGGTCGGCCCAGCCGTCGTCGAGCCTCATCCAATCGGGGGTTCCCGCCGGCATGTCGTCCGCCGGGATCGGGACTTTCTCGCCGGGCTTGAAGCTCGTGCCATAACGCTTCAGCGGCCTGGCCGTGTCAGGGTGCGGCAGTGGATGCAACTTCTCCAGAGCGGTGTTCCAGTTCGCGAGCATCGCGGCGATCGCGGCCGCATGCTTGCTCGCGCTGCCGCCCGCCGACTCGGGTTGGGTCGGATGAGTGATGCGAACGAAGGGGGGCTGGGAGCCCGTCCCGTCGGGAGACGCCGTCCAGGCCTGCCACGCTGATTCCGCGAGCGACCCGAGCGCGACCACCGCGTCGATCTTTCCCGGCGCGAGAATGGCCTTCAGCCAGCGGTTCCGGTACTCGGCGATCTTCTTGTCGTCCCGGTGCCGATTGCCCCCACCCTGGCCGAACACGCTGTACAGAAACGTGTTCACCATGACGTAGCTCAGGTCGACGCCGAGCTTCGCGAGGAATCCCTGGATGCGGTGGCCGGCCTCCCCCACGAGGATGCGTCGTGCGATCGTCTCGTGCTGGGCGGGATCCTGGCCGATGACCAACACGCGTGCGGTGCCGTCCAGCCGTCCGCGGTGGAAGATCGGGCCCCATTCGACTCGAAAGTCCTTGGCCGGATAGACCGCTGTGCCGGGATAGCCCTCGCAGAGGCCGCGGAACGGCTCGTCGGCGTAGCTTCGGTCGAAACCGCCGGCCACTTCTACCCCGTTCCGTCTCTGCTGTCCGTACTGGCTCCGATCCGTCGTGGTCGGCGCCGCAGCCGGACAAGGGTCTCAAACAGGCTCGATGCGGTCAAGGACCGGCTCGTCAAGGCGCATCGCTTGTAATCGCGCTCGAGAGGCGCGAAAATCGCAGCTCTCATCTGCGGCAGCTCGTTTGAGTGCTCCGAAAATCGAAGAACGGGGGTGGCGGTGCCGCAGGGAGTCTCAATCCACGTAGGGCTGAACCGGGTCGATCCCGACCATTATCAGGGGTGGGACGGCCGGCTGGTGGCGTGCGAGTTCGACGCCAACGACATGACCGCGCTGGCCGCGGGCAACGGCTTCCAGACAAAGACGCTTCTGACGGAGGCGGCGACTGCAAAAGCGTTGATCGACGCGATCGAGAAGGCCGCGGCGACGCTCGAGAGCGGCGATGTCCTGCTGCTCACCTACTCGGGTCACGGTGGCCAGGTGCCGGACTCGAATGGGGACGAGGACGACCGGATGGACGAGACGTGGGTGCTGTATGACCGCCAGGTTGTCGACGACGAGCTCTACGCCCTCTGGGCGAAGTTCAAGCCCGGCGTCCGGATCGCGATCTTCTCCGACAGCTGCCACAGCGGCACCGTCGGACGAGAGTTGGTCATCGCCGTGGGAGAGGAGCGTGTAACGAAGCCGCTCGGCGCCGAGAACGAGTCCGCCCCGCGAATCAAAGGAATGCCTGATCCTGTGATCCGCTCGGTCTACGAGCACCACAAGGACTTGTACGACGGGATCCAACGGGCACTGCCGCCCTTCGACGAAACCGACGTGGGCGCCAGCGTCCTCCTCACGTCCGGCTGTCAGGACAACCAGACCTCCCTCGACGGTGACAAGAACGGGCTCTTCACCCAGACGCTGCTGCAGGTGTGGAACAACGGCAAGTTCCGCGGCGGATACCGGACTTTTCACAAGCGGATCGCCCAGAAGATGCCGCCCTGGCAGAGCCCGAACCTGTTCACGGTGGGAGCGCGGGACACCAAGTTCACTCGCCAGCATCCGTTCACGGTCTGAGGAGCCGGGCCGATGCCGAGAAAACGGATGGGCGATGTGATCGTGATGCTGCCGGGGATCACGGGCAGCGTCCTCCAGCGGAATGGACAGGACGTCTGGGCACCGACGCCCGGTGCCGCCTTGAACGCCCTGCTGACGCTCGGCCACGACATCCAGGACCTCGCGTTGCACGATGATCCGGCGGACGTCGACGACCTCGGCGACGGCGTCGTCGCGACCCGCGTGATCGCGGATGTGCATCTCATTCCGGGCCTCTGGAAGATCGACGGGTACTCGAAGCTGAAGAGTTTCGTCACGAAGACCTTCGACGTGAAGCTCGGCGAGAACCTGTTCGAGTTCCCGTACGACTGGCGGCGGGACAACCGTGTCTCTGCACGGAAGCTCCAGCACGCAAGCACCGACTGGCTGCGGGCCTGGCGAGAGCGGTCGGGCAACGACAACGCCAAGCTGATCCTCGTGGGCCATTCGATGGGCGGGGTGATCTCGCGCTACTTCCTCGAATGCCTCGACGGCTGGCGTGACACGCGCACCCTGGTCACCTTCGGCACGCCCTATCGCGGCTCGGTCAAGGCGATCGGAACGCTCGCGAACGGGATGTCGAAGAAGATCGGGCCGCTTGGGCTCGACCTCACCGGGCTGGTGCGATCGCTCACGGCTGTCTACCAGCTGCTGCCGATCTACCCGTGCTACGACCCCGGCGACGGGAAGCTCGTCCGCATCGCGGAGACGGACGTCGCGAACATCGACCGGGCGCGGGCCGCGGCGGCCCACGCGTTTCACGACGAGATCACGCAGGCGGTCGAGCAGCACCGGCAAGACGAGGAGTACCTGCGAGGGGGCTACAGCATCAGGCCGGTGATCGGCACGCATCAGCCCACCGTGCAGTCGGCTCGAAAGAACGGCGACGGTGTCGAGCTGATCAAGGCGTATGAAGAGGTCGACCAGGACGGAGACGGAACCGTTCCGCGCGTGTCCGCGACGCCTCTCGAGGTCGAGCACGAGGAGAACGCGATGTTCGCGGCGCAGAAGCACGCATCGCTGCAGAACGACGATCCCGTGCTCAACCAGCTGGCAGGGATCCTCAGCGGGATCGACCTCGACCTGTCCGTCTTCCGTGGCCCGCCGACGATCGGCGTCGGCCTGGACATCGAGGACGTCTACGCAGCGGACGAGCCGGTGACGATCCGCGCTCGGCCGGAACAAGCTCCGCCGGATTCCTTGTTGGCCGTGGTCGACGATGCGACGCGGGCGCCGGATGCCGAGCAGCCGGCTGAGGCCGCCCGGACGACGCTCCGGCCGGCGGACGACGGGTGGTTCGCCGCCGAGCTCCGGCCCTTCCCGCCCGGAACGTATCGCGTCACCGTTCTCGGGGACGGGTTCCTCGAACCCGTCACGGACGTCTTCGCGGTCGCCGCAGGCGAATCGAGCTGAGTCGCCGATGCTGGCGCTCGCAGGGAGGATCGTCACCTTCGAACCGGATCGGCCCGACCTCGCCGACGGTGTCCTCTACGTCGGCGACGGGAAGATCGTCGGTGTCTCGAAGCGGACGGAGAAGCCGCCCTCAGAGTTCGCCGACGTGAAGCCGATCGAGGTCGACGGGGTGCTCTATCCGGGCCTGATCGACCTGCACAGCCACATCCTCTACAACCTGCGCACGCTCTGGGCGCCCGGCGGCCGTACCGAGCCGTACACGAGCCACAACCAGTGGCCCGACGCCGACACGTACTCGCAGGAGATCACTGCGCCTGCGCGTGTCTGGTCGAAGTCTCCCGCGGCGAGAGAAGTGCTCGCGTACGCAGAGGCGAAGGCGATTGCCGGCGGCACGACTGCGATTCAGGGCGCGCCCGGCACGTCGAAGCCGTACGAGGGGTTCCTCGTGCGGAACGTCGACAACGAGACCTTCGGCACCGGCGAGGACAAGGTCTCGCAGTCCGCGCTGACGCTCGTGCTCGACGAGCTGAAGAAGCGGGCGCAGAAGATGCGCGACGGCGACACGTTCGTCTACCACCTCGCGGAAGGGACAGGCCCGAAGCTCCTGGACGAGTTCCACGACGTCGACGACGCGCACTGCCTGAGCGAGCGGCTGGTTGCGATCCACTGCACCGCGCTCGGC
>DATDDZ010000005.1:0-3487 GCA_036523555.1 Gaiellaceae bacterium | reverse complement strand
GACATTGACGGTCCGGCGCGGCGACATGGTCCTCCGACGGGCGAGCGTCGGCGTCGGCCGACCGGGCTCGCCGACCCCGACCGGCCGGTTCGCCGTTACCGACAAGCTCGACGGGCCGGCGTTCAGCGCAGCGTACGGCTGTTGCATCCTGGCGCTTTCGGCGACGCAGCCGAACCTGCCCGCGGGGTGGACGGGCGGCAACCGGATGGCCATCCACGGCACCCCTTCGGCCGGTGACTTCGGCCGGGCGGTCTCGGCGGGCTGTGTCCACGCCGGCGAATCCGACCTGCGCTACCTCCTGCGGTTGCTGCCGCTCGGCACGCCGGTCGTCATTCGACCGTAAGCACAGGCTCGAGGCCGAGGAACGAGCCGATCCGCTCGGCCTCGCCGTCGAGCTCGACACGCTGTGCGCGCGTCAGCCTCTCCGCCGGTGCGATGCTGAGCTCGATTCGCCTGCTCCGCTTCTTCCGCTCCCAGAGGCCGGCGGCCATACCGTCCACGAGCAGGAAGCGAACGCCGGCGGGGCCCTCGTACCGTCCGCGTCCGTGGGCCGCGACCTGATCCCGCACGCGAGGCGGGACGAGCTGCTCGCGCTCCCGGAAGCCCATCACGTACACGTCGTACTCGGGCAACAGCCGGACACTCCGTTCCGGTTTCGGGAAGTCGGCGTCACCAGCGAGGACGAAGGCGCTGCGCCCCTCGACGTCGACCTCCTCGACCTCCAGGTCGTCGAACGACAGGTCGCCGAACCACGCGCGGAAGTCGGCCGGCCGCGCCGGCCCATAGGCCCACAAGAACCGGCGCAGGACGTCGCGCTGCGCCGTCCGCTCATCGGCTTCGTGCCAGCCGTCGATCCACTGGTCGGGTCGCGCGAGCGTGATCCTGCTGCCCTGCGGAGGCCCCTGGACGAGCACGTCGGTGAAGAAGGCAAAGCCCGATCGAAGCCGTCTCTCGTGTTTCGTGCCGATGCGGCCGACGACCTCCGTCGCCAACTCGTCTCGGAGCAACACGCGGCCGTCGAACGCATCCCAGACGGCCGCCTGGAGCCCGGCGAGCTCGTCCGCACCAACCGGGGGATGCACCAGACCCTTCGGGTCGGTCCACGCTTGAAGCTCTCTCGCCTGGGAGGAAAGCGCTCGGCGCGCCGCGAGCCAGAGGGGCAGCTCGGCGGCCGGATGGAGGTGCAGCGTGCCGCGCAGCGTCCAGGCTTTGACGAGCGTGCGATCGCGCCAGAGCGCGTCGCGCACGTCCTGCTGCGTGATCCCGTCGACGCGTGCCGCGAGCTGCAGCTCGGCCGATGCCTGGACCTGTGCATGGATGCCGCCCGTCGCGCTGACGACGTCGACAAGGGTCTCTGGCCCGCCGCGCCCGGCCAGGAAGCTGCGGGCGAGCCGTCGCGCGCGAACCTCGCTCCAGGCGACGGACCTCAGCTAGAAGAACCGCTCCCGGTCGACGAGCTTGCCGCCGGTGAGCCACGCGAAGGTGCCGCGCTCGATCACCTGGATGTGCGCGGCGTCGGGATCGTCCTCGGCGTGATCCTCCCGGTACTTGGCGACCCAGCTGCGGACGTCTGCCTCGGAGCCCGGGCGAGCGACCCGTTCTCCGTCGACCAGGATGGCGAAACCGGCCATCAGCCCCCCGCCGCCGTGTACTGCGCCTCGCCGCTCTCGGCGAGGGCGGCCTGGGCCGCGGCGAGACGCGCCAGCGGGACGCGGTACGGCGAGCAGGAGACGTAATCCAGGCCGAGCTCGTGGCAGAACGCGACCGACTTCGGCTCTCCGCCATGCTCGCCGCAGATCCCGAGCTTGATGCCGGGCTTCGACCCGCGACCGCGCTCGACGGCGATCCGCATCAGGTCGCCGACACCGCTGACGTCGATCGTCTCGAACGGGTTCTTCTCGAGCACGCCGTCCTCGAGATAGTGGGTCAGGAACTTCCCCTCCGCATCGTCGCGCGAGAACCCGAGCGCGGTCTGGGTGAGGTCGTTCGTCCCGAACGAGAAGAAGTCCGCGAATTCCGCGATCTCGTCGGCGCGGATGCACGCGCGAGGGAGCTCGATCATCGTGCCGCACAGGTACGGGATCTCGGGCGCCTCCTCCTGGGCGACGTTCGCGGTCAGCTCGCGTAACCGGCGGAGCTCCTCGGCGAAGCCGACGAGGGGATGCATGATCTCGACGAGCGGCACGTCGCCGGTTCGTCCGGCGACCACCCGCGCGGCGCGCATGATCGCGCGCACCTGCATCTCGTACACCTCCGGCCACTGCAGCCCGAGCCGGCAGCCGCGCGTGCCGAGCATCGGATTCGCCTCCTGGAGCTGGCGGATCCGATGGCGCATGCGGTCGTCGGTCGCCTGCTCGAGGGGCGGCAGGAACTCGTGCAGCGGCGGGTCGAGCAGGCGGATCGTGACCGGCAGCCCCGCCATCGCCTCGAAGATGGCCTCGAAGTCGCCCTGCTGCATCGGCAAGAGCTTCTCGAGGGCCCGCCGGCGGCCGTCCTCGCTCTCGGCGAGGATCATCTCGCGCACGACGGGCAGCCGGTCCTCGGCCATGAACATGTGCTCGGTGCGGCAGAGGCCGATGCCCTGCGCGCCGAACTCGCGCGCCTTCGCGGCGTCCTCCGGCGTGTCGGCGTTCGCATGTACGCCCAGGCGGCGATGCTCGTCGCCCCAGCCGAGGATGGTCTGGAGGTCCTCGTTCACGCTCGGCGGGACGAGGGGAACCTCGCCGACGATGACGACGCCGGTCCCGCCGTCGATGGTGAGGACGTCACCCTCGTTCAGGGTCTGACCCCCAAGCGTGATCGTTCGCGCACGAATGTCGATCGAAAGTGAGTCACAGCCGGCGACGCAGGGCTTGCCCATTCCGCGTGCGACGACGGCCGCATGCGATGTCATGCCCCCGTGCGCGGTCAGCACGCCGGCGGCCTGGATCAGGCCGTGGATGTCGTCCGGCGTCGTCTCCCAGCGCACGAGGATCACCTTCTCCCCGCCCTTCCCGCGCTGCTCGGCGGTGTCCGCGTCGAGCACGATCCTCCCGCAAGCAGCGCCCGGAGAGGCGTTCAGACCCTTCGCGGCCTCCTCCCACTCCGCGGCCGGGTCGAGCATCGGGTGCAGCAGCTGCTCGAGCTGGTCGGGATCGATCCGGGCAACAGCCTCGGCCCGGGAGATCAGGCCCTCGTCGACCATGTCGACCGCCGCCTTCACCGCCGCGGCGGCGGTCCGCTTGGCGGAACGGGTCTGTAGCAGGAAGAGCTTGTTGTCCTCGACCGTGAACTCGATGTCCTGCATGTCGCGGTAGTGCGTCTCGAGATTCCGCATCGTCTCGAGCAGCTGCTCGTAGGCGCGCGGCAGCTTGCCCTTCATCTCCGGGAGCGGCTGCGGGGTGCGGATCCCCGCGACGACGTCCTCACCCTGTGCGTTCGAGAGGAACTCGCCGTAGAGGCCCTGCTCGCCGGTCGAGGGGTCGCGGGTGAACGCGACGCCCGTGCC
>DATDDZ010000004.1:0-13865 GCA_036523555.1 Gaiellaceae bacterium | reverse complement strand
GATGGCCGAATCGGCCGAGCTCGCGCGCCGCCTCGGACTTCGCCTCCACACCCACCTGGCGGAGACGGTCGAGGAAGACGAGTACTGCCGCGAGCTCTACGGCTGCACGCCCGTCGAGTACCTCGAGCAGCTCGGCTGGCTTGCGGACGACGTCTGGTGCGCCCACTGCGTCCACCTGTCGGACGAAGACATCGCGACTTTCGGCGCGCGCGGCGTCGGCGTCGCGCACTGCCCGACCTCGAACATGCGCCTCGGCGCAGGCATAGCGCGCGTTCGCGACCTGCTCGATGCAGGCGTCCGTGTCGGCCTCGGCGTCGACGGCACGGCCTCGAACGAGCGCGGTGACCTGTTCCTCGAGGTGAAGCAGGCGCTGCTCGTCGCGCGTGCGCGGGGTGGGCCGGCCGCGATGACGGCGCGCGGCGCCCTCCGGCTCGGAACGCGGGGTGGCGCGGTGGTGCTCGGCCGGGACGACATCGGCGAGCTCTCTCCGGGCAAGCGCGCCGATTTCGCAGTCTGGAGGACCGACGTGCTGGAGCTCGGGGGCGCCGACGACCCGGTCGCGGGGCTCGTCCTCTCCGGACCGCATCGCGTCGACCGGCTGTGCGTCGGGGGCGTCGAGGTCGTGCGAGACGGTCACCTGACGAGGGCGGACGAGACCGTGGTCGCGCGCGAGCAACGGCTCCAGGCGCGAAGATTCACCGGATGAGCATCTCGCTCTCGACTCATGTCCTCGACGTCGAGCGCGGACGGCCGGCAGTCGGCGTGCGCGTCGAGCTCTGGCAGGAGGATCTGCTGACGGCCGGCGAAACCGACGGCGACGGCCGCATCGCCGCCCTCGCATCCGAGCTCGAGCCCGGCGTCTACCGCCTCCTCTTCCGCCCGGATTCACCGTTCTTCACGGGGATCGGCCTCGAAATCCAGCTGGAGGACGGCCACTACCACGTCCCGCTCCTCGTCTCCTCGTACTCGTGCGTGACCTACCGAGGAAGCTGAGCGCGGCTCAGCTCGCCGAGCTGTTCGAGGGCCGCACTGCGCTCGTCGAGAAGCTCGCCCTGCAAGACGACCCCCTCGGCTCGGCCCGCGAGGTGATCGCCGGGCTCACCGAGGACGAGAAGCTCGAGGCGCTCAACACCCACCCTGCCATCGGCGCGAAGAGCCTCTCGCCGCGCTCCGCCGCCGAGCAGGGTGAGAGCGGCGACCCGGCCGTGCTGACCGAGCTCGCCTACAAGAACCAGGTCTACGAGGAGAAGTTCGGCTTCCGCTTCGTCGTCTTCGTCAACCGGCGGCCGAAGGCGGAGATCCTCGAGGTCCTGCGCGCGCGGCTCGAGCGGACGCGCGAGGAAGAGCTCGCCACCGCCTTGGAGGAGCTCGTCGCGATCGCGGAGGACCGGTGGCGTCGCTCCTAGCGTTCGACGCGTACACGACCGACTGGCTCAACCTGCTCCTGCGCTGGCTGCACGTCGTCGCGGGGATCGTCTGGATCGGCTCCTCCTTCTACTTCATCGCCCTCGACAACCACCTGCGGCCGCCGAAGGAGGCGCAGGACGCCGAAGCGGGCGTGGGCGGCGAGGCCTGGGAGATCCACGGCGGCGGCTTCTACAACGTCCAGAAGTACCTCGTCGCGCCTCGCGCGCTGCCCGAGACGCTCCACTGGTTCAAGTGGGAGGCGTACACGACCTGGCTCAGCGGCTTCGGGCTGATGGTCGTCCTCTACTACCTGAACGCGGACACGTACCTGATCGACATGAGCGTGGCCGACCTCTCAACCGGCGAGGCCGTCGCGATCAGCGTCGGACTGCTCGCCGCCGCCTGGATCGTCTACGACCTGCTCTGCCGGCTCCTCGCCTCACGGCCCCTCGTCCTCGCCGCGGTCCTGCTCGGGCTGGTCACTCTGGCCGCCTGGGGCGTCGGCCACCTCTTCAGCGCCCGCGCGGTCTATCTGCAGGTCGGCGCGATGCTCGGGACGATGATGGTCGGAAACGTGTTCTTCGTGATCATCCCGGCCCACTGGGAGCTCGTCCGAGCGAAGGAAGCGGGCCGAGAGCCGGATCCGGGGGCGAACCAGCGCGGCAAGCTGCGCTCGGTGCACAACAACTACCTGACCCTCCCGGTCGTGTTCACGATGCTCTCGAACCACTTCCCGTTCACGTACGGCCATAGCTACGCGTGGCTGATCCTGGTCGTGCTGCTCGTGATCGGCGCGTGGATCAGGCACTTCTTCAACCTGCGCCACGTCGGGCGCACGGTCTGGTCGATCCCGGTCACCGCCGCGATCGCGATCGCGGCGCTTGCGATCCTGATCCGGCCGCAGACGGAATCGACCGCGGGCACTGCTGCAGTGCCGTTCGCCCGGGTCGCGAGGATCGTCGACCAGCGCTGCACGGCCTGCCACTCCGAGCACCCGACGAAGGTCGACTCCGCTCCCCGTGGAGTGAAGCTCGACACCGCCGAGGAGATCAGGGCCCAAGCCGAGGCCATCCAGGTTCAGGCGGTGCAGACGAGGGCGATGCCGCTCGGGAACGTGACCGGCATGACCCAGGCGGAGCGCGACCTGCTCGGGCGCTGGATCGCCCAAGGCGCAAGAATCCCGTGATGCCGCCCTTGCTCGAGATCACGACCGGCGACCTCCGCTTCGTCGCCCGATTCGAGGAGGCGCTCGCTCCCGAGACGGTCGCCGCTTTCCGCCGGATCCTGCCGTTCGACGACCGGATCATCCACTGCCGCTGGAGCGGCGAGTCGAACTGGATTCCGTGGGGAGACCGCGAGCTGGGCATCGGGGCCGAGAACGCAACGTCGTATCCGCACCCCGGCGAGCTCGCGCTCTACCCTGGCGGCCAGAGCGAGACGGAGCTGCTCTTCCCCTACGGCTACTGCTCGTTCGCGTCGAAGGCCGGGCAGTTGTGGGCGAATCACTTTGCGACGCTCGTCGAGGGCCAAGAGCAGCTGGTCGAGCTCGGACGCCGCACGCTGTGGGAAGGCGCGCAGGAGATCTCCTTCAAAGAGCTGGCGTGACGCTTTACCGACCGGAGGCGTTCGAGCCGCTGGTCGAGACCGAGTGGGACGAGCACCGGGCACGCGCGGGGATCCGCACGATCGTCGCGGACACGGAGTCCGCCTTTCGCGGGCCGCGGCTCTACTGGCAGGCCGACGAATGGGACCGTTGGCACGCCACGAGCCCGATGAAGAATCTCTACGTCGGGACGGCCGGCGTGCTCTGGGCGCTCGACCGGCTACAGCGCTTCGGCTATGCGGAGACAACGCTCGACCTCCCGACACTCGCAGCGCGAAACGTCGAGCTATTCCGCGAGCGGCCCGACTTCATGAACGGCATGAAGCTCCCCGAGCCGGCGGAGTCGGGTCTCCTGACGGGAGAGACGGGAGTCCTGGTCGTCGCCTGCCTGTTCGCGCGTGAGGCCACCCTCGCCGACGACCTCTTCGCCCATGTGCGCGCAAACGTAGACAACGAGGCCGAGGAGGTCATGTGGGGCGCACCGGGGACGCTGCTGGCAGCTCGGGCGATGTGGAAGTCGACGGACGACGAGCGCTGGCGAAGCGCTTCGCGCGACACCGCAGAGGCTGTCATGTCGCGCCGCGGCCGGGACGGCTTGTGGACTCAGCGACTGTACGGGCGTGAGCTGCGGATGCTCACGCCCCCGCACGGCCTGGTCGGAATCGTGCAGGCGCTCCTCCCGTCGGTCGGAGACGACAAGGCCGCTGCGCTCCGGCGCGAAACCGCAGGCACCCTGCACGAGAACGCGGTGGTCGAGGGCGGCCTCGCCAATTGGCCGCCGGTGCCGAGGCCGGAGCTACCCGGGCCGGACGGCCAGATTCGTGTCCAGTGGTGTGCAGGAAGCCCGGGAATCGTGACCTCGGCGTCCACGTATCTCGACGACGAGCTTCTGCTCGCGGGAGCCGAGCTCCCCTGGCGAACCGGCCCGCCCACGCTCGACAAAGGATCCGGCATCTGCCACGGAACCGCCGGCAACGGGTACGCGTTCCTCAAGGCGTTCGAGCGGCTGGGCGACGAGCTCTGGCTCTCGCGCGCGCGCCGCTTCGCCATGCACGCGCTCGAGCAGGTCGAGCGGCTTCGACGGCAACGGGGACGTGGGCGCTACTCACTGTTCACCGGCGACCTCGGCGCGGCGCTCTACATCGCGGACTGCGTCTCGGGACGCGGCGTCTATCCAGTCCTCGAGGAGCTCTAGCCGAATTCGGTCAGCTGCGCGAGCGCCCCGGCGAGGACGTCGACTGCGAGCTCGATGTCCTCGGGGCTCGACAGCTCATCCGGGGAATGGCTGATGCCGCCGTTCAGGCTGCGCACGAAGAGCATGGCCGAGGGAACACCCGCGGCAGCGAGCACGGCCGCGTCGTGGCCGGCTCCCGACGCCAGCTCGACCAGCGGTAGGCCGCGACGCTCGACCTCTGCGGCAAGCGCACCGCGGGGGCCTTCGGCCATCTGCACGGGCTCGAGCAACGGCTCTACGTCGAGCTCGAGCGCGCGCAGCAGGGCGTGCAGTCGCTCCCGGTCGGGGGCGCGGGCGTCGACCGTGAGGCGGACCCGGCCGGGGATCACGTTCACCGCGTCGGGCTGAGCCTCGATCCGCCCCACTGTCGCCACGGCTCCTTCAATGGCAGCCGCTGCATCGCGGACGCGCAGGACGTACTCGGCGGCGGCGCACAGCGCGTCGCTGCGACCGGCCATAGGTGTCGTTCCGGCGTGGCCGGCGACGCCGTCGAAGACGCGCTCGCCACGCGCCATCGCCGTGATCGACGTCACGACCCCCAGCGGTGCGCCCCGACGCTCGAGCACCGGGCCCTGCTCCACGTGCACCTCGAGGAATGCGCCGGGCAGGGCTCCGCGCGCGACCGCCGCCCGGCTCCCGACGCACCCGCGCTCCTCGTCGCGAAAGGCAACCACCGCTCCCACCCCGGCCCGCTGGACGGCCTCGATCCCGGCGACCACGCCGAGCGCTCCATCGAATTTGCCGCCCTGCGGGACGGAGTCCAGGTGCGACCCCGTCCAGACGCGCGCGTCGCCGGTGCGACCGATCAGGTTCCGTGCCGGATCAACCTCCACCTCGAGGCCAGCCTCCCGCATCCAGTCCGCCGCCACGTCATGGGCGCGCTGCTCGCCGTCGCTCCCTCCCACGCGGTCCGCACCGGGCCCACCTCCGATCGCATACAGCTCGTCGAGGCGGTCGAGGACTCGCACCCGGCGCTCGGGAGCTACGGCTAGAGGCCGAAGGGGTTGATCGGCTTCGGGCTGGTCGAGACGATCACGCTCTTCGTCTCGAGGTAGAGCTCGAGCGTGTCGAGGCCGAGCTCACGACCGAAGCCGGACTGCTTGTAGCCCCCGAACGGGATGCCGGGGAAGGCGGTGTAGGGCATGTTGATCCCGACTGTCCCCGCCTTGATCCGGCTTGCGATCCGGTGCCCGCGGCCCGGGTCGCCGGTCCAGACGGTCGCCATCAGGCCGTACTGGACGTCGTTGGCGATGCGGATCGCATCCTTCTCGTCCTCGAACGGGATGACGGTTACGACCGGGCCGAAGATCTCTTCCTGGGCGACGGTCATGGAGCTCTCGACGCCGGCGAGCACGGTCGGCGGATAGAACGCGCCGTTTCCGGCGACGACCTTCCCCCCGGTCACGACCTCCGCTCCCTCGTCGCGGCCCTGCTCGACGAATCCGTGGACGCGCTCGCGATGCGAGACGGAGATAAGCGAGCCGACCTGCGTGTCTGGGTCGAGCGGGTCGCCCAGCTTCAGCTGCTCAGCCAGGCCCGAGAAGCTCGAGACGAAGTCGTCGTAGATCGACTTCTCCACGAGGACGCGCGAGCGCGCCTCGCAGCTCTGGCCGGCTGAGTAGTAGATCGACCACACGGAGCTCGGCACGGCGTCGGCCAGGTTCGCGTCGGCGAAGACGAGGTTCGGGCTCTTGCCTCCCAGCTCGAGCGTCACACGCTTGATGGGGTTCGAGGCGAGGCGCATGATCTCGCCGCCGGTCGCGGTCGAGCCGGTGAAGGCGATCTTGTCGACTCCCGGATGACGGACGAGATAGGCGCCCGTCGTCTTGCCCGGGCCTGGCACGACGTTGACCGCGCCGGCCGGGAACCCCACCTCCGTCGCGAGCTCGGCCAGCCGAAGCGCGGTCAGCGGGGTCGCCTCGTCCGGCTTGAGCACGACGGAGCAGCCCGCGGCCAGCGCGGGCGCGAGCTTCCAGGTCGCCATCATCAACGGGTAGTTCCACGGCACGATCTGGCCTGCGACGCCGACCGGCTCCTTCAGCGAGTAGAAGAGAAGCGAGCCGCCGACCGGATTCGCGCGACCGGCGATCGACGCGATCGCGGAGCCGTAGAAACGGAAGTTCTCGACCGCCTGGCCCAGCTCCGCCTTGACCGAGGAGATCGCCTTGCCGACGTTGCGGACCTCGAGCTCAGCGAGCTCTTTGCGGTTCGCGGCAATCGCATCGGCCAGAGCGTGCAGGAGGCGCGAGCGCTCATTCGCGGGAGTCCTGCCCCAGGCGCCGTCGACGGCTGCGCGCGCCGCCTCGACCGCACGGTCGACGTCCGCCTCTCCGGCCATCGCCGCGCGTGCAAGCGGCTCCCCGGTCGCGGGCTCCGTGAGCTCGCGCACCTCTCCGCCGGCAGGCTCGACCGATTCACCGTCGATGAACAGCCCGTACTCGCGCCCGGTCGCAACGGCCATGCCGGGACGATATCCGGAGCCCGGCCGTTCGGGTCTTGTTTCCGACCAAGGCCGATGGGAAGATCCACGTGGATGAGCGACATGGTCCATCTGGAAGCGGCGCGCATCCCGGACCGGGACCGGCTGCTTCAGGAGCTGCGAGACGCCGGCCTCGACGCCCGGCCCGTGGACGAGGTCTGCATCGAGGTGCCGTGCGGCGAAGACACGGAGGCCGCCTCGGACAGTCTCCTCGCCGAGACCGAGCACCTGATCACGAGCCTGGGCGCGCCGTTCGTGCCGATGAAGCACGAAGGCGTGATCTACATCCGCCCGCCGCTCAGCTAGCCCGGCTTCCCTCGTCCCGGACGTACAGGACCGACGCCGCGTCGCGAGCCACGCGCCTGAAGGCCGGATCGCGGGCGAGGCGCCGATCGGGAGGGCTCCCGCGGGCGACGAGGACGACGGCACCCTGGGCCGTGAGGAGAGAATCGCCGGACGCCTTCGCATCCAGCCAGTCGAGATAGGCGCGCTGGTCGCGTCGAGAGAAGGCGTCGAGCGGGTTCGTCATCCAGACGCGATGACCGTCGAGCGCGAGCCGCTCGGCGTCGAGGCCGTCCGCGAGGATCGGCCGTCCCGCGGCCAGCGACACGGCGAGCTCGCGTACGCGGGCGCCGGCTTCCCGTGAAGGAGTCTGGTGCGTGAGGCCGAGGACGAGCAGCCCGAGCGGAGCCCAGCAGCAGAGCGCGACCGCGCGGCGGCTCACCGCGAGCCTCCCGAGAGCCGTCCCGCCGAGGCCGGCCGCAGCGGGCGCGGCGAGAAAGCAGGCAAGCCACACCGAGTTGCGTCCCGCATGCACGGCCAGCGCCGCGAGCGCGACCGCCGAGCAGGCCTCCCAAAGACGAAGTCGCGAACGGAATGCGAACGCGACCAGCGGCACCGCAAGCATGATGAAGAGCACGTCGAACGGCGCATGCAGCGAGAGCGGTGCCCACAGCCCTTCCCCGCGAGTCGCAGCCTCGCTCCTCATCACGCCCAGGTAGTAGGCGCCGGAGTCGAGGAGCGCCGGAGTCAGAAAGAGCGCCGAGACAGACGCGAGCAGCACCGCAACCGCTACGAGCGGCTCACGGCGCAGGCGCTCGAGCAGGAGATACGTGCCCGCGACGGCGAGCCCGACGAGGACGGCTCCGTGGAGGTTCGCCCAGAGTGCGAAGAGCGGGACGAGGGCCCACACTCGCCGCGACGGCGACCTCGCCTCGGTGCGGAGCAGCAAGATCGTGAGAGCGAACAGCACGAGCGAGAAGAGCTGGCCGCGAACCACGACGAACGACGGCAGCGCGGCGAAGAGTACGAGGACGAGGAGCACTCCCCGCGCCCCGTCCGGTGCGCCCCGACTGCGCATGTCCGCAGCGAGGAGAGCGAGCGACGCCGTGGTGGCGATCACCTGCGCGAGGATCAGACCACGGTCTCCTCCGAGGGCGTGGAGCCAGTGGAACGCGAGCTCGCCGAGAACCGGAACGTTCACCCAGTGAGCAGAGCTCGCGGCCGCGTACGGCACACCCGTTGGAATCGAGCCGAGCGACGCGATCTCACTGCCGAGCGCGGCGAGCCACCGCGCGTCGGCGCCGATCGTCGCCGCAAGTGCACAGACCCCCGCGCTGGAGACGAGGGAGAGCCAGGTGAGCCTGGAGCTCGGCGACGGGACCACGGCGGCCACCCGAGCTTCATCGGCCGCGCCCGACCCCGGCTGTAGCCCCGCGCGCTACTCGGGCCGCTCGAACAACGCCGCCTGCCCCTGGCCCACGCCGACGCACAGGGTCGCCAGGCCGTAGCGCCCACCCCGGCGGCGCAGCTCGTGGAGGAGAGAGACGACGAGCCGCGCACCGCTCATCCCGAGCGGATGTCCGAGCGCGATCGCGCCGCCGTTGACGTTCACCTTCTCGTCGTCGAGCCCGAGCTCGCGGATGACGACGAGGCTCTGGGACGCGAACGCCTCGTTGAGCTCGACGAGGTCGATGTCACCGACCTCGAGCGAGGTCCGCTCGAGCAGCTTGCGGACGGCCGGCACGGGGCCGATCCCCATCACCCGGGGGTCGACGCCGGCGACCGCCCCGCCGACGAAACAGCCGAGCGGCTCGACGCCGAGCTGCTCGGCCTTCTCCGCGCTCGCGATCACGAGCGCGGCGGCGCCGTCGTTGATGCCGCTGGAGTTCCCCGCCGTCACGGTGCCGCCGCTCGAGCGAAACGCCGGCCCGAGCGCTGCAAGCTTTTCCGCGCTCGTGTCCGGCCGCGGATGCTCGTCTCGTTCGAGCCCGTCGACGGCCACGAGCTCGTCGTCGAACCGGCCGGCCTCGACGGCGGCAGCCCACCGTCGTTGCGAGCGGAGCGCGAACGCGTCCTGCTCCTCGCGCGACACGTGCCACCGATCCGCCACGTTTTCGCCGGTCTCGCCCATCGACTCGAGCGGAAACATCGCCTCGAGCCGCGGATTCGGAAACCGCCACCCGAGCGTCGTGTCCCACGACACCTGATTGCCGCGTGGAAAGGCGCGCTCCGGCTTGGCGGTGACAAGGGGCGCCCGACTCATCGACTCGACGCCGCCCGCGACGAACAGCTCGCCGTCGCCGGCGACGACGGCGTGGCATGCGGAGACGACGGCAGCCAGGCCCGACGCGCAAAGCCGGTTGACGGTGACCCCCGCGACGCTGTCGGGCAGCCCGGCGAGGAGCGCGGCCATCCGGGCGACGTTGCGGTTGTCTTCGCCCGCCTGGTTCGCGGCACCGAAATAGACGTCCTCGATGTCCTCCGGAGCAGCAGCCGAGCGAGAAACGGCCTCCGCGATCACCGTCGCGGCGAGATCGTCCGGACGGACGCCGGAGAGCGCACCGCCGTAGCGTCCGATCGGAGTCCGCACAGCGGCCAGGACAACGGCCCGGCTCACGACACGAAGTCGACCTTCACGGGGTGCTCGTACGCCCCCGCGGACTCCGCGCGGCGCAGCAGCTCCTCGACAGCCTGACGGCCCTCGTCCCCGTAGTCACAGGTGAGCTCGTTGACGTACATCGCGATGAAGCGGTCCGCCGTCTCGGGCTCGAGATCGCGCGCGAAGCCAAGTGCGTACGCGGTCGCCTCCTTGCGGTTCCGGAGCCCGAGGTCGATGGACTCGCGGAGGAGACGTGACAGATCGTCGAGCCGCGGGACGTCTCGCCGGACGACGTTCACTCCGAGCGGGAGAGGCAGTCCCGTCTCGAGCAGCCACCACTCGCCGAGATCGAGCACCTTCACGAGCCCCTCGTCCGCATATGTGAGCTGCCCCTCGTGGATGAGAAGCCCGGCTTCCGCGCGGCCCGAGGTCACCTCGTCGAGGATCCTGTCGAAGGGGAGGGCACGGTGGCGAAATTGGCCGCCGAGCGCAAGCCCGAGAACGAGGAACGCGGTCGTGAGGCGGCCCGGGACGGCGACCTCCGCGTCGCGGAGCTCACCCGCCGTCATCGGCGCCCGGGCGACGACGATCGGGCCGTAGCCGGAGCCGAACGACGCGCCGTGAGGCAGGAGCGCGTAGCGATCCTGCACATGTGGATACGCGGCCAGCGACAGGGCCGTCACCTCGAGCTTGCCGTCGAGCGCCCACTCGTTGAGGATCTGGATGTCCTCGGCGACGAGCTCCAGCTCGAAGCCCGGTGACTCGAGGCGCCCGGACGCAAGCGCCCAGACCATGAACGCGTCGTCGGGGTCAGCGGAGTGGCCGATCCTGATCCTCACGGGGCCACCCTAGACTGTGCCGTGATGGCAAAGCCGGCTCTTACCGACGCGATTCAGGACTATCTGCGCGAGATCTACAAGCTCGGCTCGAACGAGTCACCGGTGTCTGTCACCGCGCTCGCGAAACGGCAGGGCGTCTCGCCCGCCTCGGCGAGCGCGATGGTAAAGAAGCTCGCGGCACTCGGGCTCGCCGTGCACGAGCCGTATCGTGGCATCGAGCTCACCGCTGCCGGGGCGAAGGTCGCGCTCGAGGTGATCCGCCACCACCGGCTGCTGGAGCTGTATCTCGCGGAGACCCTCGGTGTGCACGTGGACGAGGTCCACGACGAGGCAGAGCGCCTCGAGCATGCCCTCTCGGAGGAGCTCGAGGCGCGGATCGACAGGGCCCTCGGCTATCCCACACACGATCCGCACGGGGATCCGATCCCCGACGCGAACCTCGAGTGGCCCGCTACCTCCGGCCGAAGAACCAGCGCTCGAGAGGCTTGAGCAACTCGCCGCGAGTGAACGGCCTCAGGCTTTCCGGCCTGCCGTCGCGCTCGGAGACGCTGAGGTCGTCCTCGAGCGCGTCGTTCGCCGCCGCCAGAGCGTCGTCGAGCTCGTACCCTTCGAAGAGGTAGTCGTCCGCGCGCGGCTCGTCGCTCGGCCGGTGCTCGGCGTTGACCGCGCGGCCGACAGCCCAGAGAGCGCCCTGCTTGCGCTCGATCCAGATCACGATGCTCTCGTCTGTGCCGGCGTCGTCCACCCCGTGGACGACACGCTCGGCGAAGCGGCCCTCGGTTGACTTCCGCCTCACCGGTCAAGGATACAATCGTCGCCATGGGGCGCATCGGCAGCCTTCTGCGTTCGCCGTTCAGCTTCCTGTTCGCTCGTTCGAGCGCCGAGGAACGTGTCGCCGCCTACGTCATCCGGGAGCACGCGCGCGGCCGCAGGCTCAGCGACATCCTCGACGACCGCTACGTGCAGAACCGGCTCACGCCGCAGCAGCGGCTGCGACTCCTCGACCGGCCCGAGGTGATCCAGTCCCTCGGAGACGAGACGGTCGCGCAGTCGCGCCAGGAGCTCGAAGCGCTCCGGACGATCTAGAGCTCTCGCCCGGCGCCTCGCTCACGCGCGCGCTCGACGGCGGCCCCCGCTGCCGCGACGTCCCACGCCGCCAGGCCGTTCGACTTGAAGACGACGATGTCCTCCGGCGACTGGCGCCCGGACAACTCGCCGGAGACGACCTCGTGCAGCTCGTGCACCTCGAGCCAGTCGAGGACTCCGGTCGCGACGGGCTCGATCAGATCGGCCGATTCGAGGCGGGCCTGGGCGAGCAGGTCGCAACAGACGAACGACGCGCGCTCGAGCACGACGTTGTCGAGCTCGCGAGAGGTGCCGTTGTTCGCTCCGGCCGCGCAGACGAGCGTCCCGGGCTGAAGCCACTCCCCGCGCAGGACGGGATCGCGCGACGTCGTGATCGTGACGACGACGTCCTGCGCCGCCGCATCGCGATGGTTTTCTCCCGCTTCGGCGCCGACCCGCTCGCAGAACGCCCGCAGGCTGCGCTCGGTGCGGCAGTAGGCAACGACGCGCTCGATCGAGGGGACGGCCGCGCGGATGCATGCCACCTGGGTCTCCGCCTGGGTGCCGCACCCGATCACGCCGAGCGACGCTGCCCCCGGCTTGCCGAGGTGCTTCGCGGCGACCCCGCTTGCCGCTCCCGTGCGGAGCCGCCCGAGGTGGTCGGCCTCGACGAGCGCCACGACCTCTGGACGGTCCACTGCGAACAGCACGACCACGAAGGCCGCCCCGTCGGCGAACGCCGCGTAGGTCTTCTCCCCCGCGTAGCCCAGCTCGAGATCCGACGCGGCCATGTCTGCCAGGCGCCCTTCGGCCAGGTTCAAGCGTCGGCGCGGAGCGATCTCGACCGAGCCCGCGGCCATCCGCAGAAAAGAGGCCTCGACGGCTTCGAGCGCGTCGGCAGGTGAGAGGCATTCCTCGACGTCGGCCTCCGTCAGGAAGAGCGTCACGCCGCTGGCGCCCCGGAGGAAACGCGAAAGTGCCGAGCCGGCAAGCCGCTACACTGGCCCGGCTTCAGAGCGCCCGTAGCTCAGGGGATAGAGCGCTGCCCTGCGGAGGCAGAGGTCGCATGTTCGAATCATGCCGGGCGCACTTTGGCGTGTTGCGATCCGCCGACGAGCAGCGCGGTCTCGTCGGGAACCTCGGTCCGCACGTAGCCGAGCGCCACGCCGCGAACTGCGCTCGTGATCCGGCCGACGGCCTTCCCGTCGTGGACGATCTCGTCGTCTTCGCGCGGAACGTCGTCGCCCTCGAGGTCGAGGACGCGCAGCCGGCGATTGACCTTGCCCCGGTAACGCTGTCGCGCGATCGGCTCCTGACCGGGGAAGCATCCCTTCGTGAAGCTGACGTGCGTCTCGTCGAGGCCCGCCTCGGCGGGCAGCACTCGGTCGTCGATCTCGTGTCCCCACCGCGGGATGGCCGACTCGATCCGCCACCGTTCATATTCCTCCTCGGAGACCTCGCGACCCTCGGGCCGCTCGTCGAGGACCTCCTCGCCGCCGAGGACGAGCCAGGACTCGTGCTCTTCCGGCGTGATCTCGGCCTTCGCCGCGAACCGCATGCGGGTGAGCTCCCCGCGGACGGTCTCCCCGAGCTCAGGTTCCGTCAGGAGCAGGAAGTCGTCGTCGCCACGCCTGACGATCCTGACCGGCGCGATGACCCGCGCCTTCGCCGTCAGCAGCAGCGCGTCGCACGACTCGCCCACCGCGAGGGCCTCGACGTCGTTCGAGAGCATGCGCTGGAGGTAGTCGGCTGCATCGGGACCTGCGACCCGGACAAACGCTCTCGGCCTCCGGACGACGGCCTGCGACGTAACGCTCGACATGCGAATTAGTCTAGGTACGCGTGACCCTCTTCCGATCGAAGGCAGAGCAGAAGCTCGTCGACAGAGGGATCGATCCCGCGCGTCTGCCGCCGGGGCAGTACCTGACGGAGAAGTGGCCCGTCCTTCACGCCGGAACCGTCCCCCAGAGCGACCTCGCCACCTGGGACTTCAGCGTGAGCGGCGAGGTGGAGGAGCCGGTCACCCTCACCTACGGCGAACTGCAGGCCCTCCCGCAGACGACGATCACGACGGACATCCATTGCGTCACACGGTGGAGCCGCTTCGACACTTCGTTCACCGGAGTCCACTGGCGCGAGCTGGCAAAGCTCGTGAGGCCGAAGGGCACCGCGAGGTTCGTCGTCGCGCACGCCGAGCAGGGCTTCACGACGAACGTCCCGCTGTCGGCGCTCGAGGACGACCGGGCCCTCGTGACCTGGGCGGCCGACGGCCAGCCTCTGGCGCCAGAGCACGGCTGGCCGCTGAGGCTGGTCGTCCCCTCACGCTACTTCTGGAAGAGCGCCAAGTGGCTCCGCGG
>DATDDZ010000003.1:0-4924 GCA_036523555.1 Gaiellaceae bacterium | reverse complement strand
GGCTCGATCGGAGGTTCGGCGATACCGGAATCGACCTCACGTTCGCCGGCCAGACTCATGCCTCGCTCTCGCACATCCGCGTTGTGCCACCACTTGCGTCTCAGCCCCTCGCCGACCTTCTCCGAGAACACGACGTGTATCTCGCCGCGAGCAGGGACGATCCGTGCTCGAACGCCCTGCTCGAGGCGCTCGCGTGCGGACTCCCGGCGGCCTACCTGCGCAGCGGCGGCCATCCCGAGCTCGTCGGCGGCGCCGGAATCGGGTTCGACGAGGTGGACGAGCTTCCGGGCGTGTTCACGAGACTCCGCGAGGAGCTCGAGGGGCTGCGCGCCGCGATTCGGGTCCCGGCACTTTCCGAAGTCACCGATCGCTATCTCGAAGTTCTGCGGGGGTGACACGGTCTGCGGGCATCGGCCGGGTTGTCTCGCGTTCGTCGAGAGCGCTCCTCGGCGCTTACGTCCCTGTGCGGACGGCCGGGTGGGCCGAGGGAACGCGGTTGTTCGTCGTCGGTGACGAGGTCGGCTGGTCGATCGACGACGACTCGTCGCGGCTGAGCGCCAGGGCGCGCAGGCTGGGCTACGAGGTCGCTTCATCGACGTGGGCGCCCTTTGCACGCAGGCAGGCCGTCTTCCATCCGGATCACTTCGGCGCGCTTCGCCCACGCTGGCTGGAGTCGTCCCACCGGCTCGGGCTCTCGTACTTCCACGGTAAGCCCGGGACGGCGGGATATCCCGAGTTCGACGAGGCATACGGAACGCTGCGTCGACACGCCGCTCGAATCGACCGCGTCCAGGTCACTCACGCAGAGATGCGCGACCTCGTCCTCGAGGCGGGTGTAGCTCCGGAGCGCGTCTTCCGGATTCCGATCGGCGTCGATCTCGACCGGTTCCCGCCCGGCACCGCAGCCGAGCGAGAGCATGCGAGGGCCTTCTTCGACCTCCCGACGACGGCCTTCGTGGTCGGCTCGTTTCAAAAGGACGGGGTGGGGCTAGGGGAAGGGCTCGAGCCGAAGCTGGTCAAGGGCCCCGACACGTTCGTGGCCACCCTCGAACTGCTGCGTGCAGCGATTCCGGAGTTGGTCGTCCTCCTCACCGGTTTGGCACGTGGCTACGTGCGGCTGGAGCTCGAGCGACTGGGTATCCCGTATCGCCACGTCTACCTCGGCTCGCGTGCCGACCTGGCGAAGGCCTATCACGCCCTCGACGTGTATCTCGTCACCTCGAGGCAGGAGGGTGGGCCAAAGTCTGTGCTCGAATCGATGGCGACGGGCGTGCCGCTCGTGTCGACACGGGTAGGTCAGGCGGCGGATCTTGTCGTCCATGGATACAACGGCCTGCTCGGAGAAGTAGAGGACGTGGAGGGCCTGGCCGCGTCGGTCCAGCGCGTTCACGACGACGAAGGGCTCCGGCGAAGACTTCGAGCCGGAGGTCGCCCTACGGCCGAGGCGCACGCGGAAGAGAATCTCGACGCGCGCTGGGAGGAGCTCCTCGACGGCTTCGTGGAGAGAGGCGGTCCGGATGAGGATTGATCGGGCTCGTGTGGAGCGCTACGGGCGAGCGGCCGCGAGGTGGGCCCGCCTCCTGCTCCCCCGCCGCCGGCGGTCCGGCCTGCGGGTCTTCTACGGCCACGACCGTATTCCGGGCCCGGGCGAGGCTGTCGCAGGCGGCACCGCCAAGTTCCAGCGACTCGCCGGCCGTTTCCCGAACCACCCCGCCGATTTCACACTGCTCTACCTGAGCACGACCTGGCTGCCGCGGGATCTCGGGCCCCTGCTGGCGTTCGCGAGGCGGCGGCGCGTTCCGGTCGTGCTCAACCAGAACGGTGTCGCGTATCCGGGCTGGGCAGGCGCCGCGACCGACGAGCTCAACCGGCCGTACCGCCGCGCTCTGCTCGCTGCAGATCGAGTGCTGTACCAGAGCGAGTTCTGCAAGCTTTCGGCAGACACCTTTCTGGGAGAGCCGGTGGGGCCGTGGGAGGTGCTCTACAACGCGGTCGACGTCGACCACTTCTCACCGGGACGCACGCCGCCGCCCGACGGCCCGGTCGTGCTTCTCGGCGGTGATCAGACGCAGGCGTACCGACTCGAGCTAGCTCTACACACCTTTGCGCTTCTCCTCGCGGCCGAGCCCTCAGCCCGGCTGCTCGTGAGCGGACGCTTGGTCTCTTCTCCGGATGCGCTTCTCGACGAGCTCCGGATCCGAGACCGTGTCGAGTTCGTCGGACGCTACTCGCAGGGAGGGGCCCCCGAGCTGCTTCGGCGGGCACATCTGCTTCTGCACACGAAGGTGAAGGATCCGTGCCCGAGCGCGGTCATCGAGGCGATGGCATGCGGGCTCCCGGTCGTCTACCCGGCGAGCGGCGGGACCGTCGAACTGGTGGGCGACGAGGCGGGAATCGGTGTCCCGCATCCGGACGACGACTGGGAGCGGGACGAGCCGCCGGCCCCCGAGCAGCTCGCCGAGGCCGTCAGACGCCTGCTCGGCGAGCTGGAGCGCTTCTCGGTAGCCGCGCGCCGGCGGGCGGTCGAACGCTTCGCCCTCGATCCGTGGCTCGCGCGCCACGAGGAGGTCTTCTCGGGGCTCGTGTCATGTCGTCCGAAAGCCGGCTAGCCGGCCGCGCAACGTCGAGAGATGGAAGCGCGCCCGCCGCGGGTCGAGCACGATGCCGCCGGCCGGTCGCAGCAACATGCGTGCCACAACGCGCCGCGGATACCGATGTTTGCGGAGGATGTAGCCGATGCTCGCGCCGTCGCGCGCACCTACCACGGACAGGTCGACGGGTTTCTCCGGGTGTAGCACCACGATTGTCGGGTCGTAGTCGATGCGCGCTCCCGCGTCGATCGCGCGAATCAGATAGTCGATCTCCTCCCCCGACGACGATGGCAAGCCGAGGCGCTCGTCAAACGCGCCAACACGCTCGACGGTCGAGCGCCGCAGGAAGATCGTGTACGAGATCGCACGATTCCACAGATTGTCGCGAGTGAGCGTCGCGGCGTCGCGCTTCCAGCTCGTCCCGGTGGGGGATCGACCGGTGAGCCCGCCGAGGCTGTGGTCGGCGAGACGGGCGGCTGCGCGCTCGAGCAGGTCGTCGGGAAGGACGCAGTCGTCGTCGGGAAACGCGACGATGTCTGCAGTGACTCGGTCCAGGCCAGCATTCCGTGCACGAGACAGACCGCGCTCGGAACGTACGTGCTCGACCGTGAGCGAGTCGTGCTGTCGCAACACCTGCTCGATCCGATCGTCGTCGTTCTGATCGACGAGCAGTACGCGAAATCCACGGTGAGTCTGCCGCTCGAGTGACTCGAGCATCAGACCGAGCTCTCTGTCCCGATCGACCGTCGCGACGACGAGGTCGAACGAAGGCAGCTCCGGGTCGGTCACGCGCCGTACGCTAGCGCCCGTGCCTCTCGTCTCCGCCCTCATCGCCGTCCACGACGATGCCGCCCATATCCGGTCGGCCGTGGACAGCGTCCTGCGCCAGACGATCGAGGATCTCGAGCTGATAGTCGTCGATGACGCATCGAGCGACGAGACGCCGTCGATCCTCAGGGGCATCTCCGATCCGCGTGTACGGGTGGTGACGAGCGAACGTCAATCGGGCCTCGCTGCTTCGCTCAACCGTGGGCTCGAGCTCGTGCAGGGGCGTTTCGTCGCGAGGCTCGACTCGGACGACGTCGCATTTCCGGACTGGCTCGAGCTTCTGGTGGCACGCATCCGCCGGCAGCCGTCTGTGGCGGTCGTCGGGACCGGGATCGTCGAGCTCGATGCAGCCGGGAGGCCCGGGCCGGTACATCGCTTGCCGCGGGGAGCGAACGCGGTGCGTTGGCACGCGCTGTTCAGCTCCCCGTTCTTCCATTCGACGGTGCTGCTCGAGCGCGAGGTGCTCGACGTGCACGGCCTTCGCTATGACCCGGCGTTTCTCGAGAGCGAGGACTACGAGCTCTGGTCACGCCTGCTCGCGCTGGCGGACGGTGACAACCTCGTCGAGCCGCTCGTGGTCAGGCGCATGCATCCGGCACAGGCGCAGGCCCGGCGAGGCGGCTTGCAGCGCTCGCTCCAGCGTGAGGTCGCCATGCGCGAGATCGCGCGCCTTGCGCCCGACCTCGCGGCGGGAGACGCGGAGCTCGCCTGGCGGCTCGGGACGTCGCAACCGCTGCTTGCCTCGGATCGCGCGCGCGCCGGCGATGCGTATGTCGCGTTGCTCGAGTGCTTCGAGCGCACCCACGGAGTGCATTCGTCGGTTCGCAGCGCGGCCGCCCGGGCACTCGGTCGCGCGGGGCTCGTCCGGCTTGGGATACGGCTCAGGCCGACGGCTCCCATCGAGCTCGTGCGTGATCGGACAGCGCGTAGGCGCCGCATCCGGCAGGCACACCGACGCGCGCGGACCTGGCTCGCCGAGCTGGAGCAGGCGCCACGGCAGCTGCGGGTAACGGTCGTCTCACCCGAGCCGACGCCGTACCGGTCGCCGCTCTTCGACCGCATCTCGGCTTGCGAGGACGTCGAGCTGACCGTGATCTACGCCGCAAGCTCTGTCGCCGATCGAACGTGGCGGGTAAAACCCCGCCACCGGGCGGTGTTCCTGCGCGGGCTGAAGGTGGCGGGCGCGCGGCGGCTCGTACGCCACGACTATCCGGTCACGCCGGGGGTGGCGCATGCGCTGCGCGCCTCGTCGCCCGACGTTGTGGTCGTCTCCGGGTGGAGCACCTTTGCGTCACAGGCCGCGATCGCCTGGTGCCGTATGCGCCGGGTCCCGTACGTCTTGCTCGTCGAGAGCCACGACCTCGGCCGGCGCGCGGGCTGGCGACGCGCCGTGAAAGGCGCCATCGTCCCGCCGCTGCTGCGCGGTGCCTCGAGCGTCCTTGTCGTCGGGAGCGCGGCGCGAGACTCGGTCGTCGCTCGAGGTGCCGCATGTGTGCGCGTGTTTG
>DATDDZ010000002.1:0-4960 GCA_036523555.1 Gaiellaceae bacterium | reverse complement strand
CCTGAACATCTGGCTGACTCCGGCCTGGCTCGCGGGTGCGCTCGAAGAGATCGGGCCCGAATACGGCGGGGGATCCGCCGAACCGAAGCAGAAGATCCAAGTCGAGTTGATCTCCGCCAACCCGGCCGGACCGCTGACGGTCGGCTCCGCACGCAACGGGGCGTATGGCGACTCGGTCGGGCGCGTGCTCGCCTACGCGGGGCACGAGGTCGAGCGCGAGTACTACTTCAACGATGCGGGCCGCCAGGTCGACCTCTTCCGTGCGTCGGTCGAGGCCCGCCGGCGCGGCGAGGAGCCGCCCGAGGGCGGCTACCAGGGCGAGTACGTCAACGAGCTCGCCGCGCTCGATGGCGACCCGGTGGAGCGTATGTTCGAGGAGATCCGGCGTGAGGTGGCCGAGTTCCGGATCCACGTCGACACGTGGCGGCACCAGGGCGCGATTGAGCAGGAGGTGCCGACGGTTCTGCCCGAGCTGGACACGTACGAGGCCGACGGCACGCTCTGGGCGCGCACCAGCGCCTTCGGCGACGACAAGGACCGCCCGCTCGTTCGCTCGTCCGACGGTTCGTACCTCTACTTCGCCGCGGATGTCGCGTACGTCCGCGACAAGCTCGAGCGTGGGTTCGACCGGGCGATCTACGTCCTCGGCGCCGACCATCACGGGTATGTCGGGCGGCTGAAGGCCGCTGCGGCGATGCTTGGCTACGACCCGGACCGGATCGAGGTGCTGATCTACCAGCTCGTGCACATCGTCGAGGGCGGCGAGACGAAGAAGATCTCGAAGCGCCGCGGGGACGTCGTCTTCCTGCGCGAGCTGATGGAGAAGATCGGCGTCGACGCCGCGCGCTGGTATCTCGTCTCGCGTGGACACGACCAGACGATCGACATCGACGTCGATCTTGCGGCAGAGCGGACGCAGAAGAACCCCGTCTACTACGTCCAGTACGCACACGCCCGGATCGCAGGGATCCTCCGCAACGCCGGCGACGCGACGATCGGCGGGAGCCCGCCCGCGTTGCTCGAGCGCGAAGAGCGCGACCTCATCAAGAGGCTGACCGACTTCCCCACCATCGTCGCCGAGGCGGCGGAACGACGTGCGCCGCACGCGATCCCGATCTACGCCATTCGCGTCGCGGACGACTTCCACCGCTTCTACCACGACCACCGTGTCGTCGGGTCGGAGACGGAGAGCTTTCGCCTCGGCCTCGTGCGCGCGACGCAGGCAGTGATCGCGCGGTGCCTCGACCTGATCGGAGTCGAGGCGCCGGAACGGATGTAGGGTCCGCCTGGCGATGGAGGCACCCGACCGGAACCTCGCGCTCGAGCTGGTCCGCGTGACCGAGGCGGCCGCGATGGGGGCCGCGCGCTGGGTCGGCAGGGGGGACAAGGAGAGCGCCGACCAGGCGGCGGTCGATGCGATGCGCCTGATGCTCGACACCGTCTCGATGGACGGCGTCGTGGTCATCGGCGAGGGCGAGAAGGACGAAGCCCCGATGCTCTTCAACGGGGAGGGGGTCGGAAGCGGCGACGGCCCGCAGGTCGACGTCGCGGTCGATCCGCTGGAAGGGACGCGCCTGACCGCCCTCGGCCAGCCGAACGCGATCGCCGTCATCGCGCTCGCGGAGCGGGGGACGATGTTCTTCCCGGGCGCGGCTGTCTACATGGACAAGATCGCGTGCGGCCCGCTTGCGGCCGACGCGATCGACATCAACGCGACGCCGGCGCAGAACGTGCAGGCGGTGGCCGAGGCGAAGGGGTCCGAGGTGACCGACGTGTCCGTCGTCGTCCTCGAGCGCGAGCGGCACGACGATCTGATCAGGGAGCTTCGGGAAGCCGGCGCGAAGGTGAATCTCATCCGCGACGGCGACGTGGCGCCCGCGATCGCGGCCGCACGCCGCGGCACGGGTGTCGACCTGCTGATGGGCGTAGGGGGGACGCCGGAAGGTGTGATCTCCGCCGCGGCGATCAAGTGCCTCGGCGGCGCACTGCAGGGCCGTCTCTGGCCGCGCTCGGACGACGAGCGCCGGGCACTCGAGGAAGCGGGCTTCGACGTGGACAAGGTGCTGACGACCGACGATCTGGTCGCCGGGGAGGACGTGTTCGTCGCGGCTACGGGCGTCACGTCCGGAGCCCTGCTTCGCGGGGTCCAGTCGACCCCGGAGGGGGCGGTCACCGACTCGATCGTGATGCGCTCGCGCAGCGGCACGGTGCGGCGCATCGAGGCCACCCACGCTTTCGCGAAGCTCGAGAAGCTCGTCGGCTCCCCGTTACGCTGACGCGGTAACCGCCTCGCGCTCCATCTCCGGCGCGTACATCCCGGTCCGTGCGGCGCCGTTCATCTTGGCGCGGTGGTAGTACGCCTGTTGCCCGGCCTCGACGTTCTCCGCTTTGCCGCCCCAGGCTTTCAGCGAGGGCGCCTGCAGCGCGCGCCCGTACGAGAACGACAGCTGCCACGGGTGCGAGCCAAGCGCATTCATGGCGTTGAGCCGGGCGGTCGCCTGCTCGTCGGACTGGCCGCCGGACAAGAAGACGACACCCGGCACGGCTGCGGGAACGTGGCGCAGGAAGCAGCGCACGGTCTCGGCCGCGACTTCGGCGTCGGACGCCTGGTCGGGGCACGAGTAGCCGGAGAGCACCATGTTCGGCTTGAGGAGGATTCCCTCGGGCTGCACGCGCTGGTCGCGCAGCTCCGTGAAGACCGCGTGCAACGTTCGGGAGGTGACCTCGAAGCTCCGCTCGATCGTGTGTCCGCCGTCCATCAGGACTTCGGGCTCGACGATCGGGACGAGCCCAGCCTCCTGCGCGAGAGCCGCGTAGCGGGCGAGAGCGTGCGCATTCGTCCAGATGCAGTACTCGCTCGGGATGTTGTCGCCGATGGTGATGACGGCACGCCATTTCGTGAAGCGGGCGCCCAGGCCTCGGTACTCCTCGAGGCGGGCGCGGAGGCCGTCGAGCCCTTCAGTCACAGTCTCGCCCTCCGCGTGCGCGAGCGGCTTTGCTCCCGTGTCGACCTTGATCCCGGGAATGATCCCCTTGGACTCGAGCAACTTCGGGAACGGCGTGCCGTCGAGCGAATCCTGTCGAATCGTCTCGTCGAAGAGGATCACGCCGCTGATGTACTCCTCGACTCCCTCCGTCGTGAAGAGCATGTCCCGATAGGCGCGGCGGTTCGCCTCGGTCGACTCGACCCCGATCGAGTCGAAGCGCTTCTTGATCGTGCCGTCGCTCTCGTCGGCGGCCAGGATCCCCTTGCCCTCGGCGACGATCGCCTGTGCAACCCGCTGAAGCTCGTTTGCAGCCATTTCCCGTCCTTTGCTCGCCTTTCTCCGAAGTATCTCCAAGATCCGCCTGGAACGCACACGGTCGTCACGGCTCCCGGAAACACGTAGGATCTCGCACTTGGAGGGGCGACGCTGCGGCGATTCGTCCCTCCGATGTCTCCGGCCCTTGGTGCGAGTCGTCACGACCAGTACGATTTGCGATCCGTGATCCGCAGACTCGGCCTCATGGTGCTGGTCGTCGCCGCGCTCGCCCCCGTGCTGCGGGGCGACGCCGCGCCGCCGGTCCTCGTCCCCCGTGGCGTGACGCTGGCCGGGGTCCCCCTCGGCGGGATGTCCGACGAGCAGGCACAGGCGGCGCTTCGCCCGGCCTTCGCGCGACCGGTGACCGTGTTCTCCGGGGACCGGACCTGGAGCATCCTGCCGAGCCGTTTCGGCGGGAAGTCGGCGATCAGCGAGGGCGTCGCGCAGGCTCTGCTCGCGCCGGAGGGGGCGGCACTCGACCTGACGACGTCGGTGGACGTCGACGCTGTGCGCAGTTTCGTCGACGTCCTCGACAAGCGCATCTCCTACCCCGCGAAGGACGCGGAGCTCGTCGGGCTCGAGAACCTCGTCCCGCGGATCAACGAAGGTCAGCCCGGCCTGCAGGTCCTGAAAGCTCTGACGACGGAGCGGATCGTCCACGCGATGCAGGCGCCGTCGCCGCGGCGCGCGCGCGTCGCGATCAGGACGGTGGTGCCGGCGAAGACGCTCGCGACCTTCGGGCCCGTGATCGTCATCCGTCGCGGCGTGAACCAGCTGCGCTACTACCGGGGTGACCAGCTCGTGCGCACGTTCGGCGTCGCAACCGGCCGCGCGATCTATCCGACTCCGACCGGGACGTTCAGCGTCATCGACAAGCAGCTCAACCCGTGGTGGCGTCCGCCCGATTCTGCGTGGGCGAAGGGGCTCAAGCCCATTCCGCCCGGTCCCGGCAACCCGCTCGGGACGCGCTGGATGGGCCTGTCCGCTCCCGGCGTCGGGATCCACGGGACGCCCGACGACGCCTCGATCGGCTACTCGGCGTCACACGGCTGCATCCGCATGCACATCCCGGACGCCGAGTGGCTCTTCCACCACGTGGAAATCGGCACCCAGGTCGTCATCACGGACGCGTAAGGGCGCGGGGAGCTCTCGGCGGCGCCTCCGGCAAACGTCGCCGCATCACGTTCAACCGGCGCCTGCTTCGGACCCCCCGCGCCTTCTCCGACGCTAGACGGACCCGCAGCCGACCACATCCCTCGGAGGAGTGAGCGCGGCGGCGTTGAAGGGTGCGACGCCCAGGGACTTATCCGGGTGCCAAGGGGGCCGCCTCCAGGTGCTCGGCCTCGAACGGCGGCGTCGTTGCCGCAGGCGGCGCCGCCTTTCCCTGGGTTCGCCCCCGGCCGGGACGCCCTCGGAGCCGGGGTAGAATGGGCCCACGCGGACGTAGCTCAGTTGGTAGAGCATCAGCTTCCCAAGCTGAGGGTCGCGGGTTCGAACCCCGTCGTCCGCTCTAAGAAAGCCCCGTAACTCGGGGCTTTTTGTATGTGCTCCTCTCCTCGTGCTACGCTCTGCGCGCCAGAATGCGCGCCAGTCGGGCGAGCATGAGACAGTCAGGAGGGCTAGCTCCATGGCTTCAGCACCAGGAATCAGGACGCGTC
>DATDDZ010000001.1:0-4260 GCA_036523555.1 Gaiellaceae bacterium | reverse complement strand
GCGACGATCGAGGAGATGAAGTCGGCGCAGTTCGTCCGGATCACCGCCGCGGGCCTGCGCGAGAGCCATCCGCACGACGTGACGATCACGAAGGAGGCGCCGAACTATCGGCGCTGAGATCCTCCCGCTTCCAGAGCGGTCGCCCGAAGAGCGGCCCGTGCTGGTGGTCGACCTGGGTGGGCAGTACGCCCAGCTGATCGCGCGACGCGTGCGCGAGTGCCGCGTCTACTCGGAGCTCGTCGGCCACGGCGTCACTCCCGAGCAGGTCCGCGCGCGCAACCCGCACGCGCTGATCCTCAGCGGCGGCCCGGCGTCCGTGTACGCGGAGGGCGCGCCGCACGTGGATCCGGCGCTCTTCGACCTCGGCATACCGACGCTCGGGATCTGTTACGGAATGCAGTTGATGGCGCTCGACCTCGGCGGTGCCGTCGACCGCACGGGCGTGTCTGAGTTCGGGAAGACGGAGCTGACGGCGTCCGAGTCGGAGCTCTTCGCCGGTCTGCCCGACGAGCAGACCGTCTGGATGTCGCACCGCGACTCGGTCAAGGCGCCGCCCGCAGGGGCACGCGTAGTCGCAGGCTCCTCATCGACGCCCATCGCCGCGTTCGAGGAGCGCGAGCGAGGGTTGTACGGCGTCCAGTTCCACCCCGAGGTCGTACACACGCCGCACGGGACGGAGCTCCTGAAGAACTTCCTCTACAACGTCGCCGGCGCGCCGCCCGCCTGGACGCCGGCGGCCGTGATCGAGGAGCAGGTCGAACGAATCCGCGCCGAGGTCGGGCGCGAGCGCGTGCTGTGCGCGCTCTCCGGGGGCGTGGACTCGGCCGTCGCCGGTCTGCTCGTGCACAAGGCGGTCGGGGACCAGCTCACCTGCGTCTTCGTCGACCACGGACTGCTGCGCGAGAACGAAGCCGAGCAGGTCGTCGAGACCTTCGGCGGGCACTTCCACGTGCCGCTCGTGCACGTGCAGGCTGAGGAGCGCTTCCTCTCGCGCCTCGAGGGCATCGACGACCCTGAGGAGAAGCGCAAGATCGTCGGCGAGGAGTTCATCCGCGTCTTCGAGGAAGAGGCGCGCAAACTGGGGGACGAGGACGTGCGCTTCCTCGTCCAGGGGACGCTCTACTCCGACGTGATCGAGTCGGGCGGCGGAGAGGACGGCGTCGCGGCGACGATCAAGTCGCACCACAACGTCGGCGGCCTGCCTGCAGACATGCAGATGCGGCTGGTCGAGCCGCTGCGCATGCTGTTCAAGGACGAAGTGCGCCGCGTCGGAGAAGAGCTCGGGATGCCCGAGCGAATGGTGTGGCGGCAGCCGTTCCCCGGCCCCGGCCTTGCGATCCGCATCATCGGCGAGGTCACTGCCGAGCGGCTCGAGATCCTGCGCTCGGCGGACGCGATCCTGCAGGAGGAGGTCCGTCGAGCCGGCCTTTACCGCGAGCTCTGGCAGTCGTTCGCCGTCCTGCCCGCGATCCGGTCGGTCGGTGTGCAGGGCGACGAGCGCACGTACGCGTATCCGATCGTCATCCGCGCCGTGACGTCGGAGGACGCGATGACGGCCGACTGGGCGCGCCTCCCCTACGACCTCCTCGAGACGATCTCGAGCAGGATCATCAACGAGATCCCGGGCGTGAACCGTGTCGCGCTCGACCTCAGCTCGAAGCCGCCCGCCACCATTGAGTGGGAGTGAGCGTCACCGGACGCTGAAGCCGGCGTCTCCTTCGGCTGTTTCCTCGGTCACGTCGACGCGCTCTACCTGAGCGCCGCGCGGGCCTCTTTCGCAGAACGCGACGAGTCTCTCGACCGCCGCACGGTCGCCTTCGAACACGGCCTCCACGGTTCCGTCCCAGCGGTTCGAGACCCAGCCCGCAACAGCGTGCTGCTGTGCGAGCCGCCGCACAGAGTCGCGGAAGAACACGCCCTGTACCCGTCCGTGCACGACGACACGACGCCTGATCACAAGGCGTATTCTCGCCGCGTGGAGTTCAGGGACGTGCTCGCGAATCGCAGGATGGTCCGAGCCTACGAGCCGCGACCCGTCCCGCATGAGACGCTCGAGCGGATCGTGGGGACGATCAGACGAGCGCCGAGCGCAGGGTTCAGCCAGGGCCAGAGGCTGATCGTGCTGACCGAGCCGGAACGGCTTCGCGCGGTCGCGGACGCCGTCGGCGAGGAGTTCTACGTGGAGCAGGGGTTCGAGCAGTGGATCAGCGGCGCCGCGGCCCACGTCGTCGTCTGCACCAGGGAGGCGGACTACCACGAGCGCTACAGGCAGCCCGACAAGCTCGACGACGGCGAGGAGATCGCTTGGCCGGTCCCTTACTGGCACGTGGACGCCGGAGCGGCCGCGATGCTCGTCCTCCTCGCCGCAGTCGACGAGGGGCTCGCAGCCGGTGTCTTCGGGATCCCGGCCGAGCGAATGGACGCAGTCCGGGCGTTGCTCGACGTACCGGACGACGTCGCGGTAATCGAGGTGATCACGCTCGGCTATCCGGCCGCGGACACCGCATCAGATCGACTCTCCAGCCGCGGCACTCGTCCACGGCGGCCCCTCGGAGAGCTCGTCCGCTGGGAGAGCTACTAGGGAGTCCGGATCTTCGACACCAGCTGGTGCTGGTGGAAGCCGGGATTCTCCCCGGCGGCGTTGTACGTCTCGACGGACGCGGTGTACGTGTAGCCGCCACGCGAGTCGATGCCGAAGTAGTCCCCGATGAACGTTCCGCGCGTGCAGATGCACTCGGGATGTGGCGCTGACAGCTGTGGGTCCCACGTGTGCTCGGACAGGCGGATGTTGTGGCCCACCGGCCGGAGGTCAGCGCGATAGAACTGGATCGCCGTGTTGATGCAGTAATTCGCACGCCCGGACGGCGTGGCGGGGTCGAAGAGAAGGCCGGCGATCGTCGCATCGGATGTGCCGTCGGCCGGACACGGAAGCCGCCGGTCGTAGAACGCGACCGCGACGGTGCCGTTCGGCGCAACGCCGAGGTTCGGCTGCAGCGCGTCACCGTCTCCCTGGCCGTCGTTCACCTGAAGCGCACGGCTCCAGTGCCTGCCGTTGTCGAACGACGCTCGGATGAAGAGGCCCACGCCGGACGCGGTCCCTTGCTCGTAGGCGGCGTACAGCGGATACGCACCGCGAACCTTGCGCGGCCCAACGACGAACGCCTCGCCAAAGGCCGCTCGAAAGGTCGTGTTGCGGTAGCCCGGCACCGTGTGCCTGACGATCACGCGGCGGCGCGCCCAGGTTCGGCCGCCGTCGCGCGACGACGTGAGCGACATCGTGTACGGAGCGCCGGCCCGGCTGAAGCTCGACGTGACGAGCCACACGCGGCCGTCCGGAGCTACCCGCGGCAGCGAGCCGTTGTCGCCGACTCCGGCCACCTGCGGCAGTGCGAGCCTCGGAACCGACCAGTTCGTGTGAGTTCCGTTCTTCCGCGCGTCGGCATACGAGAGGAAGATCCGCAGGTCGCTGTCCTCGGCACCGACCGCCCAGGACACGTACACGCGTCCGAAGTGCTTGCTGCGCCTGTTCGTGTCGATCGTGATCCACTGCTTGTCGAACACCGAGGCGCCGCGAAACGGAGTTCTCGCCACCAGGTCGGCGGCCCCGCGCCGGAGGAAAGTCCACGAGGTCGCCGCGTTCGCGCCGTGAGGCCTCACTGCGATCCCGAGGCCGGAGCGCGGTAGCGTCGGGTTCACATCCAGTGCGGGCTGCGCGTGCTGTCCGCTCGGCGCGTACGAGAACATGTAAGGCAGGACGACCGCATAGAAGTTCCCCCAGGGATCGAAGGCCCCGACCGGATCCGAGTTGTCCGTCCAGCCCTCGTAGCCCGGGATGTGCCCGAGCTGCGGCCAGGTGGCGCCGCCGTCGAAGGACTCGAAGAATCCGGTGAGGTGGTTGTAGCCCTCGCTGCTGGTGATCCACTTGACGACGCCGATCAGGTGCCGCGGACTCGTCGGATCGACGTGCAGATCGGACTCGGAGAAATCCTTGGCCCGGAGGGGCTGGTTGGAGACCTGCTGCCCAGTGTAGGGGCCGACGTTCTCCCCGGTCGTGGCGGCGCCGGCGCAGAGCGTCGAGCCGCCGTCCGGGAATCCCTGCGAGGGAGTGAGAGCTCCGAAGTAGACGACGGACGGTGCGTAGCAGCTGACGGCCTGCGTCGTCGCCGCGATTGCGGTCACGCCGCGACTCGCGTAGCTGGCCGCGAACGACGCGTCGGGCTGGAATCCCTGCGGCGGCGCCGCATGCGCGCCGGTGACGAG